>JBGTEI010000330.1:0-4604 GCA_041747875.1 Pyrinomonadaceae bacterium
ACCAATAAAAATTGATGTTACTATACTGTGCGCAAAATCTGCAAGGCGTTTTGTTCCATGCATTCCTGCTTATTAGAGATCTACTATTTATGAGTGCTTTATTGCTACGACTCATATCATCCAGATCCAAAAAAATAGAGGAAATCGGAATAGTCTTCCGATTTCCTCTATTTCCGTCCGGAAACATTGATCACTTCATTTTTTCTGCCAACCCAAAAAAGGCCTCTTCGACATTTTCTCCGGTTTTCGCACTGGTTCTTAAAACAGTCTCGCCGGCAAACTCGACCATCCATGAATGATCTATTTCAAATTCTTCGGCAAGATCGTTCTTATTAAACAAGATCTGGAAGGGTACAATTCCGATCTCCTTTTCAATCATAAGCTGGATCCTTTTCGCGGATTCGAGTGTTGCTGCACGCGTAAGATCAACAACTAAAATATACCCCGACGCTCCACGCAAAAATGAAGGCCTGATCTTAAACTCGTCATCCTCGCCCTGAATATCCCAAAGCATCATCGTCACCTCTCGATTTCCGACGACAACGACTTTTTTATCAACTTTCACTCCAATAGTTGAGTGATATTTATCCGAAAATGCGCTTTCAACGAATTGCCGTACCAAGCTTGTTTTCCCTACCGACGCAGCACCTAACATGCACACCTTTTTGTGAACCATATTTCCTCTTTAAAGAATCCGGACCAAATTTTTTAGATTATATTCTTATCGGAATTGAAAAGGAAGGAATGCCCTCGGGAGGATTCGAACCTCCAACCAACGGATTATGAGTCCGCTGCTCTAACCGTTGAGCTACAAGGGCAAAAACTTTATTAGTTTAGATCAAACGTTTTTGTGTTTCAAACGTTGAGACGTGATTAACTTGCAACCATCTCTTTCGCCAGAACATTGAACGCTGTTTCAACATTCTCACCGGTTTTTGCACTGGTTCGAATGATCCGATCGTCCATATCGGCAATCGATAGAATCTCAGGATCGGTGATCTTGATATCCTCCTGCAAATCGCTTTTATTCAGCATAATAAAAAAAGGAAGTTCACCGATCTCCCGCTTTACCATTTGTTTTATTGAAAGCGCGGTACTTAGGGTTTCGGTTCGTGTCAGGTCCACAACAAGTAAAAACCCCGAAGCT
Source organism: Pyrinomonadaceae bacterium (assembly GCA_041747875.1). GTDB lineage: Bacteria > Acidobacteriota > Blastocatellia > Pyrinomonadales > Pyrinomonadaceae > Aridibacter. The sequence goes on from JBGTEI010000330.1 coordinate 1,148, forward strand.
CCGCGAAGAAATGACGGCCGGATCGTATATCCCGTATCCTCGCCCTGAACGTCCCAAAGCATTAATGTCACATCTTCATCGTCGATCGAGACAATTTTCTTATCTATTTTCACCCCGATCGTTGAGTGATATTTTTCCGAAAATATGGTTTGCACAAAACGGCGAACAAGACTGGTTTTGCCAACTCCTGTAGCGCCAAGCATACAAACTTTTTTTTGGATCATACTGATTATAAATTTTTACTTAAGCAAAACTCTGAAGGTAACCTTACAGTCTCTGTCGGTTTGACCGGTTCCCTGCGATTCAAGGACAATGAAACTAGCATCTTCTTCGAGCGATCGCTCTATGCCATCCGAACGCAACGTCAATTCTTGTTTGGTTTTTTCCGCTCTTAGCTTACTAATATTCTCATTGATATCATCTCCCCCTGTTTCCGAGGCATGCCCGTTGATCGTAAGTTTCGGTTTTGCAACCGTGACAAGTTTCTCAATATCGGAAGCGATACTATCGAGTATTTTCTGCTGATCTTCGGCAAACTCGGTAGTATTGCAAACAAATTTAACCCGCGACGAATCGATCCGTTTTTGTAATCTAACTGCCTCGTCTTCATCTACCCGAAATTCGTTTACGCCAACAAGCACAGGTGCAAATTTGGCCGCATCGGAAAACCACTCCGGAGATGCAATGCCTTTTGCTGACAAAACCCCATTGTTGAGAGAAAGTACTACACCTTCGGGCGGGTTCAATACTTTATTGGCACGCTGCAATACAAAAACCGGATCGGCGTCATTGTATAGCTTCCAATTGCCCGCAATATCATTGTCATCAAAATTCGAATGCTTCTGGAGCTTGACCGGATCGATCGCAAGCGGATCCCGAAGTCCGCTGATCGTATGCTGAAAGATCCCAAAATTCGACTCTGCTACTACTATCCCGGGTTCATTTCTTAGTTTCTCGACAAAACTATTCCAGCGCCAGTATTCCCAGCCAAAGTAGATTCCGCCCAAAAGAATCACCGCACCCAAAATTACAGCCCCGATCTTCGTTGGGTTAATCCTGCTTTCTCCCGAAGACGCTTCATCAAGTTGGTATTGTAGACATCGCTGAAGGATCGGTCGTGTGTCCTCAAAAACCTCGGTGCGTCCTTCAAAATTGCTCAACTTCGAATCAAATCTAAACTGAATCTCCTCGATCGTCTCGATAAAGATCTCGTTCAAACTTAGCGGTGGCGTTCCCCGAATAACAGCCGCAATTACCGCATCCGAGCTGTGTTCGATCCAAACTGAAAGTTCTTTAACCTTAAACGAATCAAGCGTCGCCCCCTCGGTCGACTTAAATGAATCATGTGCAAAATCCTGGATCGCGGTAAGCATCGCTGAAACCATATCAGCATCCTGGATGTCGGTTGGATCTGCGGCAACGTGTTGAAGGAGTAATCCGGTTTCTTTATGGATCAGGAAAACCTGCTCCACGCGATAAAGCAAAGTCTTGAGCATGACAACTTCGCCAAACGACTTTCCGGTGCGAAACGCCTCAAGCCGCCATCCAAGCCCTTTCGGCGAAACGCTGTATTCAAGCGTTTGATTAAAAGACTGAACCATCGAACTAAGTGCTTGCGCAATTGCCTTTCTTATTGCGGGTCCGATCGCCGGAAAAAGTGCCTCCGCAAGAACTTTCGGATCACGCGCGACGGATTGACGGATATTTTCTTCTACGATCGGCAAAGTGGCTTGCGCGAGCCGGCCGTCTTTATTTGCGGTTTGATTTACTGCAGCCGGGAGAACTTCGGCGACGCCTTCAGACTTAACAATTAACTTGCGAAGTCTGCCCATTTCGTCGGATTCGTTATTTCCGTGGTCTTCACTTCCGGGCGGACCGGGAGAGCCGTTTCCATCGTGGGAAACGCTTTGATCGTCCGTTGTGTTCAATACTGTCGAAGACATTTTTCACCGAATGGGTTTGCTCAAACTAAAAAATTGAGACTACTTTGAGCCGTTATTTTCATCACCATTATTTAACAGCTGAGCAATTTCACTAAAAGCCTTAGCAAGACTTTTTCTGTCTGCCTTTGAATCGTCGAGATTCTCTGTTTTCGTTGCTAACGAATCCAATGTTTCTTTCTGCTTTTCTTTAATGAGTTCAACGAGTGATTTTGATTGATCGGTCAAATTCTGCTTGATCTCAGCCTCATTTGAAGCAGTTTGTTCGCTCAGTCCGGAGATCGCTTCAGACAGGTTTGCCGAAGCGGTTTTTAGATCTTCCGACAGGTCTCTTAATGAAGCATTTCGCGAATCCTGCTCGTTATATATTTTTTCGCCTAATGACGCGACCTCTTTTTCAAGAAAGTCTTCAAGCTTCGCAAACTGTTTTTGAGTTTCAGCCCGGCTTTTTGCGATCTCCTCATCAAAATGTTTTTCGAGTTTTGTAAATCTGGTTTCAAAATCACGAACTTTAACACCGAAAAGGATGTCACGGATCTTGTCAATATTTTCTTCTTCGTTGATCACTTCCTGAGCGTTTACTTTTGCTTTGGTGGATTTCATCTCGGGGTCCTCAATAATTAATCTATCGATAAAATAATTTGCTTTGTCTTGCTAAATTCTGAATTTATCATTTCAGCGGTTTCGCCGATCGCTAACTCGTCTTCACTTTTAAGAACTTTTTCGAGCTTTTCAAACAGTGAATAAAGCTTCATTACGCCAACATTTCCGGAACTTCCCTTGACGTTATGAGCGATCTCACTCAATCTTGCGAAGTCCGGTATCAATAATTTGTCGTTCATTTCGGCAATCAATTTCGCGGAATGATCGATATATATTGTTAATAAATTACGTGTGAAATTCTTCTTTCCATTAGACTCTATTTCACGAAAAGTTTCTAGTTTTCCGGCATCGACAATATTTGAAAAGGAATGCTGAACGATATCTAATTCCCAGCCGATATTTGGAACTGCTGTCGCCGGTTTAAAATATTTGCTTATTATCGAGGTTAGATCATCTTTGGTAAACGGCTTAGAGACATAATCCTCCATTCCCGCTTTTTTACATTTTTCACGCTCCGAGATCGATGTACTCGCGGTCAATGCGAAAATATGCGGCTTTTTTTTCACTTTCATTAGAATCCGTCTCGTTGCCTCAAACCCGTCCACTTCCGGCATTTGGCAATCCATAAAGATAAAGTCAAAATCACCGGAAAGTGCTTTCTCAATCGCCTCGATCCCATTTCCGGCGGTTTCCGGATCTAAGCCCAATTGCTCTAACATTTTTGTCGTAACGATAAGATTTATCGGATTATCTTCGACGACAAGCACTCTTAAATCTCTCGAAAATCTTATCGGAGCTGCTTTTCGCACCGCCTGTCCGGTTTTTTTGGGAAGTAATAATCCGGCCTGTCCTTCCGCGCGTTGTGATCTCTGGAATTTCAATTCGAACCAAAATATTGAACCTTTCTCATACTT
>JBGTEI010000331.1:0-2463 GCA_041747875.1 Pyrinomonadaceae bacterium
TCCAAAACGTTATGATCGCCTCTGCCTTTCGACCATTCTCATCTTTTTATTTGTTAAATTTTGAAAATCTTTGAGGGATTAATAATGAACAAGTTGTTTAAATTACTATCGTGCGGAATTGTCTTTGGCCTTATTTTTCCGGTTTTGCCGATCGGACTTAGAATACACGCCCAGGAAAACGAAGCCAAAACTGAGGTCAAAAACGAAAAGAAAGGTCTTCCGCTAAAAACAGAACGCAAAGTCGAGTTTACGACCGACGAAGGTACGTGGATGTCCCTCGACATATCACCCGATGGAAAAACCTTAATTTTTGATCTGCTCGGCGAATTTTATACACTCCCGATTTCAGGCGGCGAAGCAACGCCTTTAATGACAGGTTTGCCTTTTGATTCGCAGCCAAAATACTCGCCGGACGGAAAGATGATCGCCTTTGTCAGCGATAGAAGCGGTTCGAATAATTTGTGGATCGCAAAAGCGGATGGAACCGATGCAAAGCAGCTATCACAGGAAAAACAAGCCGAAATAATTTCTCCTGTATGGACGGCTGACGGCGAGTATATTCTTGTCTCGAAATCGTCGCCTTCCACGCTCGGAGCTGCTGAATTGTGGATGCATCACAAATTAGGCGGCGCGGGTTTGCGGATCACAAAAGGAAAACCGCCTGTTCCAACCGAAGATGGTCCGCCGCGTCCGGGTCCGGGTGCATTTGGCGCGATCCCGACAAACGATGGAAAATTCATCTATTACGCACAGCAGGCTCCGCGTTCCGGCGCCAGGATCGCCGTTCAGGAATGCCAGATCATACGCCGTGATATGGTGACGGGAGAAGAAGTTCAGATCACATTCACAGCCGGAAATGCATTCAGACCGCTGATTTCGCCCGATGGAAAAACTCTGATATTTGGAACACGCTACGAAAGTAAAACGGGGCTCCGCTTACGCGATCTTAGCTCGGGTGAAGAACGCTGGCTAAAATATCCGATCCAGCGCGATGAACAGGAATCACGCCCAACGAGAGATATTCTGCCGGGATATGTTTTCACTCCTGACGGCAAGGAAATTATCATTTCCTACGGTGGAAAAATAAAACGCGTATCGGTCGCCGACGGCAGTGCAGTAGATATTCCATTCTCCGCAAAAGTGTCTTTGGATATCGGGCCGTCGCTTTACGTTCCGAAAAAGATCGATCAGGGCGTTGTAAAGGCAAGACTTATCCAGGAACCCGAAGTTTCACCGGATGGAAAGCGGATCGCATTTTCGGCTTTGCTTGCACTTTATAAGCTCGATCTTGAAAATGGAAAACCGCAGCGTTTAACAAAGACCGAATCCCCGGGCGAATTTCAGCCATCCTGGTCACCCGATGGAAACTGGATCTCGTACGTCACGTGGTCTACAAAAGACGGCGGAAACATCTGGAAAGTTCGCGCTGATGGAAGCGGTTCACCCGAAAAGATAACGAAGACGGCCGCATTTTATCGTGACCCGGTCTGGACGCCCGATGGTAAAAGCATTATCGCGCTGAGAGCTTCAAGATCCGTCCGCATAAATCATCCGTCGGATTTTCTTGGTCCCCAACCGGGACTCGATATCGTAAAAGTATCTCTAAATGGCGGGGTGACCGAGGTAATACTCCCGGCAAACGGTTTGGCAAAACCGCACTTCAGCAGTGAAACCGATAGAGTTTATGTATACGGAAACAAGGGTTTGATCTCCGTCAGATTCGATGGAACCGACAGCAGAACGCATTTTAGAGTCGTCGGAAAAAGCCGCGGCCCGATGCCTAGTCCGGCGGATGATGTACGTATCAGTCCGGATGGGAAACACGCTCTGGCACTCGTTTTAGGACAGGTTTATTACTTTGTCGTCCCGCGCGGAGGCGGCGATCCGGCAACGATCGACGTCGGGAAATCGCCGGTACCGATAAAGAAATTGACAAATATCGGGGCCGATTCGATCGGCTGGGCTGACGGCGGAAAAACGGTTGCGTGGACGGTCGGCTCGAGTTTCTTCCGTCAGAGCGCGTCTAGGATCGTTTTTGAAGAACCAAAAAAAGATGAGGATGATAAGAAACCGGAGGAAGATAAAGCAAAGAAAGCAGAACCGGAAAACTCTCTCGCCACCGAATTGAATATCACGATAGAGCGCCCCCGCCACACGCCTTCCGGAAAGATCCTCCTGCGCGGCGGACGTGCAATTACGATTCGCGGAAATGAAGTGATCGAAAATGCGGATATTTTGATCGAAGCCAACAGGATCTCGGCAATCGGACGCCGCGGAAGTTTTCCCGTCCCGAAAGACGCCGAAGTGATCGACGTTTCGGGTAAAACGATAATGCCCGGATTGGTCGACATTCACGCCCATTGGGAAGTGCGACATACGGTTTTGGATACGGAAGATTATACCTTCAGAGCAAATTTAGCCTACGGCGTGACTACCGGGCGTGATCCGCAAACCTCAACCAAC
>JBGTEI010000332.1:0-3245 GCA_041747875.1 Pyrinomonadaceae bacterium
TGTCCGTGCGGATATTTCGGAAGTGCACGCGAGTGTAAATGCTCACCATTTCAAATACAAAGATATGTCGGAAAAATTTCCGGACCATTAATGGACCGGATCGATATCCACATTGATGTACCTGCAGTGGAATTTAAAGAACTTCGCGGGCGGGGAACACCCGAAGGCGACAGTTCTGACGCGATCCTTGAGAGAGTGATGAAAGCGCGGGAAATCCAGCTTTTAAGATTTGAAACTGAAGGGATATTTTCAAATTCGGCGATGCAGCCGAGACATATACGAAAATTCTGCGCCCTCGACATTGAAAGCGAAGACCTCTTGGAGCGGGCGATGCTCAAGCAAGGCTTGTCTGCCCGCGCTCATGATCGTATTTTAAAAGTTTCGAGAACGATCGCAGATCTCGACGGCAGCGAAAATATTCGACCCGGACATATCAGCGAAGCGATAAATTACCGGTCGCTGGATAGGAATTATTGGACGTGATCTCGAATTCGGAGTTTATACCAGCACCCCCTTATAGCTTCACTTACCGTTGGTTTTTCGGTAAAGTGTCGGATTGCTGTTGCGCTTGCGGCGCGGGTAGTTTTCGCGATTGAAATTGGAGCGTTTTTTTGGGAATAGCTGCTTTGACAGGAATTTAAGTACCGCATGTATTAATTTTTAAATAAATGTTGGCAGGGCGTGGAAGACATCAATTGTCAGAAATCGATCTTAGTGTTGTTGCTCGCGCTTCGTTGAAAAGTGTTTGCGTAGGAATATTATAGCTTCTCCGCCTGATATCACTTCTAGTTTCTTAGCTTGTAATGTTCCCAAAAAGATTCTACGATTCGGCTTATGAAATTCTAAGAGTTTTTAGAAAATGGTTTTATGCTTTTGTAGAATGTTAATCAGATTATTAATTCTTTATTAATTTAACTTGATATGGGGTTATAGTCCCTAAGCCTTCCTCACGGTAAATGAATCGCGACGTTTTGGACCCAAAGACTCTCTCGGTTTGTTGAGTTGCGTTTTCGCACTAAAGAAAATGAATTTGTTGCCCGTACGCGGGTAGTTTTTGTCACGCTTTGATGCCTATTGGCGATGGCGGATGTTTTGGGGGAAACACCGCGATTTGATTGCTCTGAAAATGATTAGCGGTAGAAACATAATAATAATCTCAAGCATCGATTGGGATTTCAACTGGCAGGGTCCGCAGGAGATCGCCTCTCGCTTAGCTCGAAGCGGCAATCGCGTGCTGTTTATCGAAAACACGGGTGTGCGCATGCCCGCCCTTAAAGATCTAAGCAGGGTGAAGAGTCGATTCCTTAAATTGCAACGAGGAAAGGCAAAAGAAGGAATTACAGAAATTCAGGAAAATCTCTTTGTATGTTCCCCGATAGTATTGCCTCCATTTGGTTCTACCATAAGCAGAAATCTTAATAAAAAAGTGTTTCTTCCGGTGATAAAGAAGATCGCTGACAGTCTTGGGATGAATGATGCTGTCATCTGGACGTTTCTTCCTACCGATACCGCAGCTGACATAATAAGGCTTTTGTGGGATAAAAAGAGTCCGATCATCTATTACGTGGCAGGGGATTTTGACCGGCTTGTCTCAAATGTAAAACGACTGAGGAAAAGCGAGCAGGAGATCGTCGGGATCAGCAATACGGTTTTAACGATTTGCAGCGATCTTTCGGATAGGTACCGCGTATCCCATGACAAAGTTCATACGTTTCCCTACGGGGTGGATCTGTTTGCCTTTAGAAACGGCGCCGAGACGAGCGTGCCGGAAAGCGTAAAAAGTATCGTCGATACCGGGCTCAACGAAGAGCATATTCCGCTGATCGGATACGTCGGTGCGATCCATCGGCATGTAAACCTGCAAATGTTGGAAGAAGCTGCGACGATCAGAAAAACTTGGCAGTGGCAATTTGTCGGTCCGATCCATTCAGATATTTCGCGTATCGAAAAATTGCCAAACGTTTCATTTCTCGGACAGCAAACACATAAGGATCTTGTGCATTTTATTGAGCGGTTCGATGTTTGTACGATTCCTTATATTCGTTCGCCTTATACCGATACCGTGGTCCCCGTAAAACTCAACGAATATCTTGCTGTTGGTAAGCCCGTTGTGGCAACCGATATTCCATTGGTAAAGCAGTTTAACGATACTCACAATGTAATAAAACTCTGTACCAACAACGCCGCTGATTTTGTTGCAAAAATCGACAAATGCCTCTCCGAAGAGAAAACTGACGAGATCTTGGATCGCCGGAAACAGGTTGCGTCACTTTCAGACTGGGAGACAAGACTAGACGGTATTATCGATGTCATCAATTCAAACGGCGCCGAATAGGGTGCTTCGGTTGTGGACCGGTTTATCTTAATGGTAGTTTATGAGTCGAGGCGGGCCGCCTCGGCTTTTTAGATTATTAATCGTCCGGTCAAAGATATTTTATGGCGCGTAAAGTTAAAATCATTTCGGCTCTGAAGACATTGCGCGCTTCTGAATGGTGGGCATCTAAGTTTGGTCCAATTTTTGGAACCGTTTACGCCTCTGCGATCATATTCGATATTCCATTCTCTAACCTTATCTATTTTATCTTTTTCCTGCTTATCGCACTGGCGCCGGGGGCCTGTTTTGTTAGTTTGATAAACGATCTTACGGACATTGAAGAGGACAAGCGTGCGGGAAAGCGGAATCGACTGGAAAATCATTCAAAGCTGTTCGCAATAATTTTAATATTCATTTGTCTTTCGATCGGCATGGTTGTCAGCCTTTTTCTTTCAAAGTTATCGTTTGCCCTCTACTTTGGTGCTTGGGTTGTATTTGCCTGCTATTCGATTCCGCCTGTTCGACTTAAGGATCGCGGTGGACTAGGTGTTTTGGCAGACGCACTAGGTGCGTATGTTTTTCCGCAATTGTTTGCCGTCTCCCTGCTTGCCGATTGGCTTCTCAAGGAATTAGATTTCGTTTGGATTACCGTTATCGGCTTATGGACATTCTTCCTGGGTCTTAGGGGCATCCTGTCTCATCAAATAGCTGATCGTGAAAACGATCGAAAATCGGGAATTAAGACATTTGCATTGGCATATGAAAAAGCCTCCGTTCAAAAACTTGTCAAGCGATTGATTTTTCCTGCAGAGCTACTTGTTTTCGGGTTAATTTATGTTTATACCGCGAGCCTTACAGCGGTCTGGTTTTTGGGGTTTTATGTATTACTTACCTTGCTGACCCGTCGGATTCTCGAGGTTGAGTTTGTCGT
>JBGTEI010000333.1:0-2516 GCA_041747875.1 Pyrinomonadaceae bacterium
GAGAGTCGAACTTGAGGCAGGGAACTTCGATTTACCTTCATTTCTGAATCGGTCAACCGAAAATTTGAACTGTTCTTCGCGCAGCCTGCTTTTTTCTGCGTCGAGACTCGCTTTTTCTTTTTGCCGTGCGTATTCGAGCCCGCCTTTGCGTATAAACTCAATAATTGCGGGCAGTTCATCCGCATCAAACCAGAGACCATGCTGCTTGCAGATGTCGATAATAACTCCGGAAACCTTTGCAAAATTATTTCGGTTCATCAACTGCTTGCAGCGCGGACAGGGAACATATTGGATCTTTTGGAGTTTTGGATGTTGGAGGATTTCATCTAGCTTGCCCAGTACTGCGGCCTGGTTTTCGCGGTTCGCGCAGATAGCTTCAAATGTTTCAACGTCTGACCAAACGCCTTCGCATCGATCGCACTCCGAAAGCCTTATTTCGTCGACTTCGATAAACTGTAATTTTCCCTTGCATCGCGGACAATCACCGAGGCTTTCCTCGTCAAGAATATTTGCCGAAATGGCTTTCGAGCCGCAAAGCGGACAAAAATTGCTGCCCTCAAAGATCGTTCCGAAACATGACGAACAAGACATCGTTTTTAGTCGTGAACGGCAATGATTACAGCTTGCTGAATTATCTGCGACCGCCGCACCGCAATTTGGACAGTTTAGGGCTTCTACTTTCATGGAGTTATTTGATGATTAGGGAATTAGCTTGGGAAAATAGCAGTGTTTAGAATTCCGCAATTTTCAAAGCTATTTATCGATGTTTATTTTTTGCAACCGAAGAAGTGCGGCGTTAGTGATTATTTCTTTTGAAACTTTGGATCCCGTCCAGATTTCAAACTGCCGGGTTGCTTGGGCTATGAGCATTTCAAAGCCGCTGATCGTTTTTACGCCTTTGCACTTTGCTTCGCGCAAAAAAAACGTCTCAAAAGGATTATAAACTAAATCATACGCGAGTTGAAGATTTGAAACCTGATCCGCGGTTACGGGAGACAGTGTTTCGAGTGGCCCCAGGGTTCCCAAAGGAGAAGCATTGACCAATATATCCAGACCGGAAAAATCAGTTTCATTTTGAGCGAGCATCGAAAAATTTACCTCGAACTCATTTGCCAATGCCGTTCCTTTTTCTTCGTTTCTCGCAAAGATCGTAACATTCGCTCCATCCTTTCTTAATGCGTAAACGCAAGCGCGAGCCGCGCCTCCGCTTCCGATCAATCCGACTTCTGCGTTCTTTAGATCACCGAAAGTCTTTCGAAGCGGTTCGATAAATCCGTCGGCGTCCGTGTTGTAGCCGCATAATCTCCCATCGATCATCTTAACGGTATTGACGGCACCGATATCGCCTGCGGCTTCGTCAATCAAGTCCAGATGCTTCATTATCGCTTCCTTATGCGGAGCCGTTACGGAAAACCCCCGGAGATTCCAATCGATCTCGCGTGTTTCAAGCCGCACCATGCGTTTGATAAATTCGTCTAAATTTGAAACTTCAAGTGGAATATATACGGCGCTAAGATCTTTTTCCTTAAAAGCGGCGTTGTGAATATAAGGTGATAAAGAATGCGAAACGGGATTTCCGATAATACCGTAGATCTCTGTTTGCTCGTCTAATTCCTTCACGCGATAAACCTCTAACAGGTCCCGGGCGGAAATTTGTCCGGGTGCCGTCTCGTTTCCTTCTTCGAGCGACGAATATGTGAGTGGGGAACCGTGGGCGAGACCTAATATCCGGGTCCATTTTCCGGCTTCGCCCATGGCGATCGGGATAATTCTTCTATCTTTGGAATCTGAGGTTTTAAGGAGTCGCCAAACCGGAAGGGAATCAGTTATCGATTCAGCCTGAACTGCGATCTTTGAAATATGATCACCATTGGTCGAGAGTTTTTTATATGTTTCAATGATGTCTTCCGGACTCTCTGTGAAATTGTGATGAGACTTGATTATTGTCCCAAACGCTTTACCAAAAAGTTCGTCGCCATCGTCTGCTGGAATGTCTTCTTCGAGATCCGCCCAGTCGACAAATTCGGATACGCCGGAATTGTTCCAGAAATTTTTTCTTTGTCCATCAGTCAGGTTTGATTTTCCACCCTGAGATCGCGGCCGAAAGGTCGCGAGCAATTTTCCACCGTATGAATCTCGAAGTTTCTTGAGTTCGCTAAAAAGGTCTTCAGGTGCAGATTTCGACAGGCAATCAAACCGGATTTCCACAACGTCTGCTAGTTCAGCCGCAATTTTGATCTTTTCGACAAACTCATCCGCAGTTTCAGCGCAAACTGAAATGCATACTTTCCCGTCATTCATTTAAGTTTATTATCATCCTTGAGAATAAAGGTCAGGGCAGAAAAGATCATAGCCATCGTCCCAAATGCACAAGCAAAAACCACGACAGTTTTGCCGCTTTGTTTTACACCTATGCCGGCAAACGCCCAGGCGATCGTTAAGGCGTAAAACGGTATATTCAATTTTTCGCGAACGATAAACCCAATGATAGTTACCGTCAATATCAAAATGACGGC
>JBGTEI010000334.1:0-11221 GCA_041747875.1 Pyrinomonadaceae bacterium
GCCTACGAATTATATTTGAAACCTCAAAACAAGAGTTATATGGCGCTTTCGCGAGCATTTCTCGGAAAAACGTGGAAAAAGCTCGGGGAGCCGGTTCAAGCCTTAGCAAATTACAAAGATGCGGCAAATCTTTATACCGAAACGGGAAATAAAGCCGGACAGGCTGCGATGTTTAATAATATCGGTGCGCTGCTTCGAGACAACGGCGAATTTAACGAAGCGATAAACTTTTACCGTCAGGCGATCGTGCTTTTTAGTAGTGACGGCAGCCCAACGGATCAGGCGCGCGTTTATAGCGGTTTAGCCGATTGTTATCGTTTTACGGGGAACCTTAGTGAGGCGGTCAGCAATTATCAGCGATCCCTAAAGATCTGGGACTCGCTAAAGAACAATGATGATAAAGTACGGGCGAATTACGGCGTCTCTCTCGCATATTTCAGCTTGGGCGACGGTCAAAACTCGATCAAATATGCGAACCAGGCTTTGAATCTTGCTCAGCAAATGAACGAACCGGCGATCGTCGTCGAAGTTTTGGAATCGCTCGCACAGATAAATGATGAAGGCGGTGAAAAAGAAGCGGCGGTAAACTATCGACTAAGGGCGCTGACCACCTACCAGAGTTCACGCGGCAAGGTTTCGGAATATGCGTTTGAGACGGTCGTCAATAATCTTGCGGACGTCTATTACCGGATGGGAGACCTGAAATCAGCACAAAAATATCTGATCGAAAATATTAGACCGGGCGCGCGAGGAAATGAGCATCCGGCACAAACTTACCTGCTTGGAACGTTAGGCGAAGTCTTAACTGTTCAGGGAAATCACCGGGAAGCGATCGAGGCATTAAATCGAGGTATTGAACTCGCAAGGCAGGCCAATGATAAACACAGTGAAGCATACAATTATGCGAGTCTTGGGATCGCATATATAGGCGTATCGAATGATCCGCAACGTTTTACAAATGCGAGAAGTGCGCTCGAAAAGGCACTCGGATTTTTTCAGCCCGGTGCAAATCCGCCGGTTGAAGCTAAAGCGCTTGCCGGGTTGATCGTAGTTTATGCGTTGACCGGACAAAAGGACCTTGCAAATCGAAGAATAAACGACGCTGAAACACGCGGTCTGACTTCAGGCACATCCATCGCTGCGATCCAGATCCTCCATGCGATCGGAATTGCAAACGCCGTTTTTGGCCAACATGCAGCCGCTCTTCCTTACCTTGAAAAGGCGTATGCGATCGCACAAAAAAGAAAGAACGCCGTTGAAGGTGCCGGAATAGTGGCGAGCCTCGCCGTCAGTTATCAGCAGACAAACGCGTTCGACAAAGCTGTTACGAATTTTACCCGGTCAGCACAGATCAGCTCAATACTTGGGAATAAGGCGATGGAGGCAAACGCCTATGCACAATTGGGTTGGACATATCTTTATCAGAAGAACCCTGCCCAGGCCAGGATAAGCGCTGAAAATGCAGTTAAGGCCGCCCAAGACGTTGTCGACCCAGGATTCAAGAATTATATCGGAATGAATGCGTTTCACATTGTCGCAAAGGCAAGCTTCGCCAGCGGTAGTTACCAGGACGCGATCAACAATATAAATCAAGCGCTGTTGATATCGCAGAATAATAACGACAAACCGAGTGAAAAGCACTTTTTGACCGATCTTGCCGAGACATATCAGGCGATGGGTAATAACAAGGAATCAAAGAAATACAAAAAATTGGCAGATAAGATCAACTAAGAACCGATAGGTGTGGTTATGTTTTTAAGGAAGTTAGTATTGTGGATATTTTTGATATCTGGGTTTGCTGCAGTAAATGAAATTGCGGCTCAGAAACGTTATATTGGAGATCCGGTTAAGAAAGAAAATCTCGTCAAGGTATTGAAGTCGAAAAAATACCGCGACACCGACATTGTCGAGATCATTCAGGACAATGGAGTCGATTTTCAGATCACCGATTCCATCGAAAAAGAATTGAAAGATGCCGGCGCCAGACCCGTAGTAATTATCGCCGCGCGAAATAACTTTAGAGGCGCGATCAAGGCGACCGTCAATAAAACAAAGACAGTAAACAATTATCAGGAGCTGCTTGATAAAGCGATCCAGCAATTTGATGAACAAAAAGATTACAGCGCGTCGATAAAGACGCTCGAATCCGCGATCGCGTCAAACCCCTCAAAACCACGAGCTTATCAGTTGATGGGTTTCGCCTATATGTATGGCAAACATGATTTTGTCAGGGCTGAAAAATTTATGCGCGAATCGTTGAACAGGGGCGGAAGCGCAGTTTTCCGTGTTCAGCATGGACATGACGTTACGTTCTCGTACAGTTGTTCCGGCTCGTTGTATATAAATAATCAAGGTGTGAAATACGAAGACGACAGCAATGAACACACGTTTGATGTTAAAAAAAGCAGTATAACGAACGTAAAAACGCTCGGGGGATGGGGAAAGCTTATCCGAAGAAAAGGCGGTGCATTTAAGATCTCAATACGCGATAGTAAAGAAGGCGGCGATAAGGACATTTACAATTTTTCACCCCTTACGGGAAAAAATGAAGAAGCAAAATTGATCATAAAATTGATCGGGAAATAAAAGGAGAACCGGAATGAAAAACCGTGTGGTATTAGTTTTTGTCTTAGCACTTACGATGTGCTCATTTGGATATGGGCAGACGGCTGCTTCTATTTTGGGGATGGAGACCAAAACATCGAAATCAGATCTCGAAGCCGAGGCATTAGAATATTTTCAAGCGGTTGTCGATGGGGATGCAGATACGATCGTTAAATATGTACATCCAAAGGTAGTTGAAGAACTAGGAAGCAAAGGCGTTGTCCTGGAGATCCTAAAGGTTGAGCTAAAAGCGATGCAAGAGGAAGGGTTTGAACCAATCTCGATCACTCTGCTCGGAAGCGCTCCAGCGAAAGATGGTCAAACTCCGCTTTCCGCAATTATCTCCCACAATGTAGTTGTTCGAACCGCTGACGGGGAGTTTGAATTTCCCGGAAAGTTGAATGTTTACACAACCAGCGGGAAGAATTATTTTATTTATTTAGAACACATGATCCTTCAGAGTCTCGGGATTGAGGAACTCGAAGACGCAGAGGAGGAGGAAGCCGAAGAATCGTCTCTCGATCCTAAACCGATCGAACGGGGTATCTTAAATGGAACCGCGAAAAGTTTGCCGGTACCAAAGTATCCGATAGCAGCAAGACTCGCTAAGGTAACAGGCGAAGTAAAAGTTCAGGTGATAATCGATAAAAATGGAAAGGTGATATCTGCAAAAGCGATCTCCGGCGACCGGCTCTTAATTCCGGCGGCAGAGAAAGCTGCATCAGAGGCAATCTTTACTCCAACGAAATTAAGCGGGCAAGCCGTAATTGTGAGTGGAATAATTATTTATAACTTTAATCCATAATTCTCTGGCTGCGCTTTTTAAAGTCAACCAAAATCTGGGATTCGAACTTTGAGGTAAGTTTTTGGTTGGATTACAGAAATTGTCCGTGAAAAAAAATGAATGCAAATATTGCGGGCAAACAAAAAAGGCTCCTGAATCTTCAGGAGTCTTTTTAATTCGAAATTCTGGTCGGGGCGAGAGGATTTGAACCTCCGACCTCACCGTCCCGAACGGTGCGCGCTACCAGGCTGCGCTACGCCCCGACTAACTTGAAAAGTTTACGGCAGACTCTTCCTACAGTCAAACTCGATAGCAACTTAAACCTTTGCTTCTGCATTTGGCTCGTCCGCATCGTCGCTTTTACCATATCGATGCTTTAGAAACTCGATCAACGGGGGAAGCAACGATAAAAAGACAACGACGATAACAACCTTTTCAATGTGGTCCTGAAGACTGATCCCAAAAGCCTGTTCAACGACTCCGCCAAGGAAATATCCGGCGAGGACCATTGAAAATATCCAAAGCAACCCGCCGATTATGCTGTATGTGACAAATACTCCGTAGGCCAATCCCGACGCGCCAATAACGAGAGGTGCAAAAGTTCTAACGATCGGAACAAAACGAGCCATAATGATCGTCTTCGCACCGTACTTTTCAAAGAATCTATTTGCCTTTTCTACCCGACTTGGCTTAAAGAGAAAAGAATCCTCACGCTTGAAAAGACTTTTGCCCATAAATCTTCCGGTCCAATAACCTGTGCTGTCGCCGATGATTGAGCCGCTCAAAAATGCCGCCAAAACTAAATAAATATTGAGCTTCTCAGGCAAAGTTTTTGCCATCAGTCCCGTAACAACAAGCAGGGAATCTCCCGGCAAAAAGAATCCAATGGCAAGTCCAACTTCGGCGAAGATAATAAAAAACAATCCGAAATAGACATAAACACCAAGGAGATCCAGAAGCCAATTAATAAGATTATCGGGCTTAATAAAATCTAAAATTTGGTAAATGATTTCCATATAACAAAACGTCACTCCAAGCTCCGGGGTCAAAACATACTATCAAATCTAAACGGATTTACCAGCCGTGTTCGCCGATCAAAGGAACAAACGAACATGCACCAAAATCCTCAGTTTCATAGCCGTCCGGAGTACGCGTGCATCGAAACAACTTTTGGCTTTTCGGTTCTTCACCAATCGGAATTACGAGTCGTCCTCCGATCCTAAGTTGGGATAGAAGAGGTTCCGGCAAAACCGGACTTCCCGCGGCAACTAAGATCGAATCATAAGGGGCATACATCTTCCATCCGTTCGTACCGTCAGCACATTTAAGCATGACATTCTTGGTGTTGAACTGATTCAAGCGTTCCTGTGCTTTTACTCTTAAAACTTCTACTCTTTCGACGGCATAGATCTTTGATGCAAGGTTTGCCAGAATTACCGTTTGATAACCGGAGCCCGCACCGATCTCGAGTACGCGGCTTTGCGGGGTTAGTTCCAAAAGTTCGGTCATCTTTGCGACAATATACGGCTGTGAGATCGTTTGATTCGCGGCGATCGGAAGTGCGTTATCTTTGTAAGCCTGAAACTTCATTGCATCAGTTACGAATAGATGACGAGGGACCTTGAGCATCACGTTTAAAATGCGTTCATCGTTGATCTTATAGTGTTCCCGGAGGCGATCGATCATATGCGCTCGGGGGATTTGATATTCGTCCACTTTTCGTTATAAATGCAAAATAATCGTTTAAAAAATACTGGCCGCCGACGTTTTTCTCAAATTTCGGGTCTGTAGAAGATTATTTCCCGCGAAGGCGTAAAGGAAAACCTAAGGAAAACCGAAGCAAAAGTGAATACCTATTATAGGTGAAAGCATTCGCTTTTAAAGGCAATGTTTTTCTTAGTTCTTTCTTTGTTTTCTTATTTCTTCCTTTGCGCCATCGCGGGAAATAATCATCCGCAGGACGCGAACCACGTGACAAGAAAAGCTAAAACTCTCCTTCCAAACCCGCGACAAACATTTGAGTTCTTAAAATTCCCAATCCTGCAATTCCTTGATCGCGGCGTGATTTGTCAGATCGCTTCGCATCGGAGTTACAGAAACATAACCTTCATCGATCGCTTCAAAATCAGTCCCGCCTTCAGCGATAAACCCTGCACGCACCTCACCGATCCAATAATAAGGTTTTCCGCGCGGATCAATGTGCTCGGAAATTACGGGGCGGGCATCTTTAAAACCTTGCTTTGTGATCCTTATCCCATTCGGAATCCCTTTTGGAATATTAATATTTAAGAGCGTATCTTTGGGAATCCCGTCATTTAGAGCTCTTTCGGTTAGCAGTTTTGCGATCTTCGCAGATTCGACAAAGTCATGATTCCTGTTTGCGGTAAGACTAAACGCTAAACCGGGAACGCCCAAAATAGTTGCTTCGAGTGCGCCGGCGACCGTACCTGAATAAGTAGCATCATCTCCGAGATTGGCGCCGTGGTTAATACCTGATGCACAAATATGAGGGCGTTCATCCGCTGATAGAATTTGGTTGAGCGCGAGCGTAACGCAATCGGTTGGAGTACCGTCGACTGTCCAGTGTCTGCCGTCGATCTGCCTGATCCTTAACGGACGCGAAAGCGTAAGACTATGTGATGCGCCGCTCATTTCCGATGCCGGAGCTACGACGTAAACATCGCCGATATCGCTCAACGCGTTTTCGAGCGCAATAATGCCGTCCGAATGATAGCCGTCATCATTTGTTATCAAAATTCGAGGAGTTTCTTTCATACAAAAAACAAAACGCGGCGTGCGATGATCTCTCAAAGCACACCACGTGTTAAAACCAAATATTCATCCCTTACTATCTTCCCGGACGATTATTGTTAAACGTACGACGCATACGACGGCGCTTGTTATTTCGCTTGCGGGCATTAGCTGATTTCAACTTTGCTTTCTGTCCCGGCGGAATAAAATGCGAGTGTTTTTTGTAGTCTTTAATGATCTCTTCGGTAATTACTTTACGCTTAAAACGTCGCAATGCATTCTCGATCGATTCATTTGTATTTAATTCTACGTAAGCCAACTGCTATCAACCCCTTTTTGCTCTGATTGCTTTCGCTTGAGCAAACAACAATTAAACTATTTTTTTCCTCAAAACGCAACTAAAGGGAAAAGAAAAAAAACCTCACAGACTCTAAAGAATCTGCAAGGTAAAATAAAGGATTATTTAACTGGAAACCGGGGTAAATGCTGGTTACTTCTTACGTTCGATTCCGCCGATCTGAACCAGGTTATCGCCCTTGATGTTGTTCTTCTCCATAACCATTTGATTGTAGAGTTTACGCATCTGCTGCATTTCTTCAGCGGCGGTTTTTGGTCCTTCCATTTCTGGTTTATCCGGGCGCTCAAGATCTGTAGCATTAAGAATAAGATCGTGGTTGTCAGATGTCAGCGCAACTTCTTTGTCGCGGGCAAAAACTTCATGACGTCCGTGATCTTTATACCACTGAGCAACGGTAGCATTTTGGTGCATATGCTCAATGATGTTTCTCCAGCCAATACCTGTATTGTATGCACAGAAGGAAATTTCGCCTTCCTGCGTTCCGTAAGGAATGATACACATCTCGGTTCTACGGAAATCGTAGTTAAAGAGATCCTGGAACCACATACCGGCGATAAACAAGAAGTTCCAAGGGTCTTGCCGACGCTTGTCGATGTCTTCCTGTGTTCGTGTGCCGTCAACTTTTCCGTAGTCCTTTCCGGACAGTCCAAATGATTTGTCGAATTTCTTAAAGATTCCGCCAAGTGTCAAACTATTCGGCGCTCCGTAAGGATTGTAATTCTTTAGCAAAGCCAATCCCATCATCAAATTCGAAAACCATTTTCCGCGCGCCGTATCAGTGATATGTTTCATATCTTCGACGAGACCCGGAATATGCAAAAATTGCGGAACAGGAGCCATTTCTTTCGTATCTTTGTTGATCATTACCGCAGTGCCAACACCACAATTCGGATGGCAGCCGCAGGAAACCTGTCCCCAATCAGCTTCCGGTCCGTGAACCAGATCAGCAAAGTCTGCAAATGCGCCCATCAATGAAAGCGGGAACCAATCTCTGTTTGGCTCTGTAATCCCAACTTGCTTTTGAACGTCTTGCGCAAGGTGCGAAAGTGTATAGCGCTGCTGTAAACGACGTTTTTCGGTAATGTGCTCGTCACGGCCTGTAAACGAAACGGGTTGAAATGACACAAACGAGATCTTCTTCGGATTTTCCAAAGCAAATCTAACGATTGTTCCGACTTGATCATTATTGATCCCGTTAACAAGTGTTGTTACGAGAACGATGTCAACACCGGCTTCGTGCAGGTTGTTGATCGCCCGAAGTTTTACATCAAAAAGATTACCAACTTGTCTGTGCGAGTTTGCGTCGTTGCCGATTCCATCAAACTGCAAATAAACAAATCTCAATCCGGCTTCTGCAGCTTCACGACAGAATTCTTTTGACTTAGCAAATTCAATCCCGTTGGTTGCTGCTTGAACCGAGTTGTAGCCGACTTTACGTGCATAGCGGATCGACTCCAGGAAATGCGGTGATAGCGTTGGTTCTCCACCTGAATATTGAACTGACATTTGGCGACGTGGCTTGATCGAGATCGCATTGTCGAGGATCTCATTCACGTCTTCCATTGAGAGTTCGTGAACAAACCCAACTTGGTTTGCATCCATAAAACATGGGTCGCACATCATGTTGCAGCGGTTCGTAAGATCCACCGTTAAAACAGCACCACGCCCGTATTTGATTGTCGAAGTTCCGTGGTTATGAAGTTTCTCGTCATTATGCGCCTGAATGTCGCGGCCCGGGAAGTTTGCTTCGATATGCTCGAGAAACTTTGAGTCAATCGCCATCAGGTCTTCAAAGTGTCCGTGCTTAGGACAATCCTTGATCATCCAGATCTCTCCGTCACGTTCGATGATATCTGCCTTGATCTCGCCAACCTTATCGTTGACCAAGATCGAAACTTCCTTTTCGCCACTCAATATTTCTTCACGTGCTTCAATAACGCAGTTTGGGCAAAGCGAATCAGTCTTTCTGGGAAAACCCAAGGTTGGTTTTGATTTCTGCCAAGACTTAAGTAGCGGCTTGTCTGACCACTTCGGCGTAAATGACTCGTTCGGTTTATATTGATTTACCGAGCGAATCGCATTAAATGCTCCCTTCGCAACGTAAGTCAATCCCTTTTCAAAGTGTTTTATGGGTCTCATATTCTGTTCTCCAAATAAATTAATCCTAAAATAAACAATTACAATATAAATTCTGCTTAATGGCCTTCGACCGGTTACGTCACAATAAACTCCACTTAAGAACCTTCTGAAGGAAAACCTCAAAAGCCCATTAAGTTTCGTACTGTGTTAGTTAGAATTGATGACAAAACAATGCGCAGAAACAAATCTCATATAGAGCAATATGCGTGCCAATGAGGGCAGGTTCGGGAAGTGCTGCAATGATTAGGTTTATCCGGTGTGGGGCGGCAATCAATTACATGCTTTGAGTGGGACTATATGACACCTTTGTCCAATTACTTTTCCCGAATGGTCAATATGACACAGGGTTTCGCGTCGTCGCTTTCCGCTCCGCGCGAATACCTGTTCCACCTTTGATCTCATTATTAAGCAATAGCTTAATAATCATAGCAGGGAACGGCGGCATATGGTATAACACCTCTCGCACGGTCTATTTAATTGGCTGTTTTAAAAGTGAGATATTTTAGTTCACTAAACGTTCACCTTAAGCGTTAAATTTAGCAACTACATGAACATTCAGCTGTAAACTGTTCAACCTAAATGACATAGCGCAGAAAAAATAGTCCTTTACATTGTTAAAACTTTTGTGTTAAATTCTGGTCACCCTCAAGTAAGTATTTAAGCAGTTTATTTTTAAGGAATTTCTCGATAAAGGCTATTCAACAGCTGTTCTAAGTTGAAGCAGGAAGTAAAAGTAGATTAAGCAGTTTTTTCAGCGATAGCGTAGTGTACAAATATGGCGATTCGTTTTGGAACATCGGGTTGGAGAGCAGTAATAGCCGATGATTTCACATTTGAGAACGTCAGACTGGTAAGTGAATCAATTTGCAGTTATTTGAAAACACATTCCGACTCAGAGAATCCAATGGTAGTGATCGGGCACGACTCGCGCTTCATGGGAGAAACGTTTACCCAGGTTGCCGCTGATATCGCCAAAAGAAAGGGTTTTTCCGTTCTTTTATGCGGCACTCCGACACCTACTCCAACGATCTCACATGCTATTCGCAAGAATAATGCAGATGGCGGTATTAATTTTACTGCGTCGCATAACCCTCCGGAATATCAAGGGATAAAGTTCTCAACATCTGACGGTGCACCTGCATTGCCTGGGATAACGAAACAGATAGAGGAACTTATTGAAAATGGGGCAGGGATAAGCGATTGCGGTGGAGGGTCAATCGAAAGATTTGACCCGAATCCTGAGTATCTCGATGATCTACAAGCGAAAATACGCTTCGACGTAATTAGAAATGCTTCCGGACGTTATGCATACGATCCTCTTTGGGGAACAGGTCGCGGTTATCTGGATAAGGTCTTGAGAGATTCAGGGCTGGAAGTCGAAACACTACATGACTGGCGCGACGTAACATTTGGCGGAAAGCCGCCGGAACCGGGCATTCCTCAGCTTGCAGAACTCAGACAGCTTGTTGTTTCGAAGAAGTTGACTTTAGGACTAGCGACTGACGGAGATGGCGACCGATTCGGAGTAATCGATAGTAACGGCGAATTTATAACACCAAATCAACTTATTGTTATTCTTTCGGATTACTTAGCAGAAAGCCGGGGTTGGAAAGAAGGTATCGCCCGATCCGTGGCAACAACACATCTTGTTGACAGAGTCGCAAAAGAACGTGGGATCAAATTGTACGAAACACCGGTTGGGTTTAAGTATATCGGTGAATTGATAAATAAAGATGAGATCATTCTCGGTGGTGAAGAATCAGCGGGTCTTTCGATCAAGGGGCATTACCCGGAAAAGGATGGCATTCTAGCATGCCTTTTGGCTGCGGAAGCTGTTGCCGCCCGCGGAAAAAGCTTAACCAGGCAGTATGCCGAGTTAACGAGCAGGATCGGAAATCTTGAGTCCGGAAGGATTAGTGTTCGATTAACGGATGAAATTGCTGAAAACCTGCAGGAAAAACTTTCGGGAGAACCTTCGGAAGTAGGCGGCAGAAAGATTGATAAAATAAATCGAATAGACGGTGTCAAATTCTTATTCGATGATGAAAGTTGGATGCTAATGCGTCCATCGGGAACCGAGCCCGTTGTCAGAATTTACGCAGAAAGCGAAGATAAACAAGATTTGGAGGTGCTTCTTGAGCAAGGTCGCAAATACATATTGGAATAGATCCCATAAATCTTTGTCGAATTCGAATGATCGATCGGGAATAAAGAAAAGGGTTAAGTGCGCTACGCCTCAATGGTTTATCTTTACGGTAATTGTTTCGGTCACATTGTTATTGTGCCTCACTATTAATTTCCGTGCATTTTCGGAGTTGAGAGAACAGTTTGCGGAAAATACAGATCTCAATTCCGAGATCGAAAAATTGACAACTGAAAATATTGTTCTACAGGAAGAAATAAAAAACCTGAATGACGATCCAAAAACGATCGCGCGTGAAGCACGCAAAATCGGAATGAGTCGTCCAAACGAAAAAATTCTTGTGCCGATTTACTAAGTAAACATGCGGAGAGCTTGTTTATCAGCACTTTTGTCCTGCCCATTTAATCTGCCTTTTGCCTATCTTCTCCGCTTTGCCTACAGC
>JBGTEI010000335.1:0-5648 GCA_041747875.1 Pyrinomonadaceae bacterium
CCGATTAACCGTCCCGCTTTGGGTGCGCGGGCAATTACGTTTCCGGCTTCCAGCCTAACTTCCGCGCCCAGTTGCTCAAAAGCTTTCAGGTGAAGATCAATTGGTCGAGTGCCAATCGCACAACCGCCCGGCAATGAAACCTTAGCTTTACCAAACCGCGCCAACAGTGGACCAAGAGCAAGCACGGACGCCCGCATGGTCCGTACCAGTTCATAAGGTGCTTCAAAAATTTCAATGTCCGCAGCCGTGATCTTATGCGAATGTTTGTTGATCAGAAGAGTTTCTGCGCCGAGGTCCTCGAGCAAACGCCGCTGGGTGATCAGATCTCTGACGTAAGGAACATTGTGCAGAGTTACTGTTTTTGAACTTAAAAGCGTTGCTGCGAGACAGGGAAGTGCGGAATTTTTTGCGCCGCTGATCGTTACAGTCCCGTTGAGCGGATTTCCACCGAAAATGCGAAATTTGTCCATATAGTGTTTTAGTAGGAAAAACGCGGCAAGCAAGTTTCGTGCAATCAAGAAGACCTTACTTCTGCGTATTTCGAAAAGAATTTCTTATAGATACGAATAGAAAATCTTATCACGACTTTGATGACAATTGAAACCCGATAGAGTTGGGATCCGGGTAAAATTCGTTTCTAAAATCTCTTTCGCAGACGAATCTCAAAGGCGAAGTTATTGCGGTTTCGGGTGACATTTGAAAGCGAACGTTGTTCGTATTGGGCAACAAAAGAAAGACGGTTCGAAACTCTGTATTCGAGAGCCAATACTTGATTCTGATCTTCCGAAAGATTTGTAGAGTAGGTAACCAAAAGATTTCTGTTGATCTGTCTACCGACGGTTAAACGCGCTGTCGGTCCTGTTCGTTCGCCTGAAATTATCGGATCGAGCGAGAATTTGTTGAGACCAAAAAGTTTGTCGGTTGCGCGGGCGATCGGTTTGTTTATTATCTCGTCTGTCAGAATTTCCGCAGCCGTGTTCAGTCCGCTCGACGCATAAGTCGGGATCCCGTTTCCGGAATTGGACAAACTTCCGGTCGTGATCAGTGATACAACATCCGCCTGAGGCAGCGAAGGATTCGAACGAAACGAAGCGACAAGGGATTCTGAATCGGTGAGCTTCCCGCTCAAATTGACAAAAATTTGGTAACCGCTGATCTGCGATTCCGCCTGAAGATTTATGATCGGCTCAATTCCCCCTGTATTCGGAGGGAAAGTGAGCTCGCCGCGCTGCACTTCGTAGCGGTCATTACGAAAAACAATCGTTCCGCTGGTTGCCGATATTCGTCCTGAGATCTGCGGAAACTCCACATCGCCGGTCACACGAAGATCGACTGAAGCGTCAAGATCCGCCAGGTTATTCTTAATATGAAGCGCATTTCTTCCGAGGATCTGAATATCGAGGCGCGGAACACCGATCACCGAATTATCCGATGAACCCTGTGAAAGCGAAGCTTCCCGCCTTCCGCTGATAAGATCAGCAAGATCAATATCTTTGTTGTAAACACTGCGTTTCGCGTAAAATGTGCCGGAAATAAGCGTGTTCAATTCATCATCAATGCGCCGGGCGTTGATCCGGATAGTGGCATTTCCGGTCGTGATAAAATCTTTCGGCAGGCGAGCCGTAATATTGTTTCCCTGGATCTCGAGACGCAGCCGGCTTAGCTCCAAATTTTCGAGTGAAGCGCCTCCCGTAGCGGTAATTGCTCCGCCTCCGAGGAAACCGGTCAATCGTTCGATCTGAACCTGATTTGTTGTAAAGATCATCGATCCCTTTAACCGTTCGAACGTAACTCTTTCCGAACCGATAAAGGTCGATGCAGAAGCGTTTTCAATAGCCGCTGAACCATTCAAACGCGAATTTTTATTTACGCCGGTGAGCCGCATCGCGACGTCGGAAAATCCGCTAAAGAAGATGTTTTTCGAGATCGCGTTGAGGATCCTAAGATTTATCTTGCCGTCAAGCGAAAGGTTATTTATTCCATTGTCATTAAATGCTTTTGTGCCGTGGATCACGAGATTCGAACCACCGCCTGCAAATTTTGCATTCGTTACGGCCACTTCATTCATACTAAATTGAATATCGATCGGTTCGGTGGCATTCAATGGTGTTTCGTCAATTTGGAGATCAAGCTGACTAAACTGCGCATTTCCTTTTAGAAACTCGGAAGTAAAAACTCGTTTCCCGCTTGAATCGATCTTTGACAGATTTCCTTCGAGGAGAACGCTTCCCGTTGCGACACCCTCGACCTCGATCGAATCCGGAGCAGGTTTTCTAAAGATCGCCAAATACGGCGAAAGCGCAGTTTTGTTGAACGTCGTCTGTGCTTTAAGCGGCATATTCGGATCTGCAAAATTGACGGTCGCATTGATAACCTGATCTCGACCGCGGATCCCGGCGGTAACGTTTGCTGTGAGTATCTGGTTTTCGGTTTTTCCGTCGAAATTTACATTTCCAAAAGAACTGTCATTTATAATTACTCTGCTGCCGACACCACTAAAATTTACGTTGTAACTTGTCGAATCCGAACCGATCCCTGTTGCTTTTGCCTTTACATTAACGAGTCCTTCGATCTCCGGAATGCTTGAATTAGAGGGGAAGAAAGCGAGGATCCGCGAAACCGGTACGTCATTTCCGTCTGCTTCAAAATTGAACGCAGTCGTATTCGTCTCGTAGTTTCCATTCGCTTTGAGAAGTCCCTCGCCAAACTTTGCTTCAAACTTTTCGACGTTTACGAGGGTTCCCTGAAAAAGTATCTTTGATTCCAAACTATCAAACGATTGGCCTTGCACCGAACCATTTTTTGCAACGAGATTTGCTTCTCCCTGCATATCGTTTGGCAAACCGCTCAATCTCAGTTCTCCCGAAGTATCCGCTTTGATGTCTCGCAGACTGCCTGGCAGGGAATCTATGGCAAGCGCAGACAAGAGACTGCCGAGATCTACGCTGTCGAGTTTTGCCTGAACTGAAATATTATTTATTCCGAAACGCGGTGCGTTAACACTGAAAGCCAGACTTCCGCCATCGGTTTCACGCAAAATTCCATCGCGAAATTCTATCTCTGTCGGTGAAATATTGATCGCAGTAGAAAGGGAACCTAAATTCTTACCACGCATTATTACCGAATCAAGATCAGCTTTTCCAGCGATAAAAGGATCACTGATATTTCCCGTTAATTTGGCGTCAAAACTAAAATTTCCGGCAAATTCCGCTTCGTATGAATCGAGCTGCTGATTGAGTGTCTCGGAAAGATTTAGGACCCGTACAAATCGATCAACTTCGCTCGCGTCTGTAGAACTTACGCGGAGATCCAAATTCGAATCGTTTCCGTTAAGGTCAAAACTTCCCAACGCATTTAATTCGCTTTTGGCGGTATTAAGATTTGCGTAATCGATATCGAAAAGTCCATCGTTAGCGCGAACGCCAAATTTGCCCGTAAGCGGAATAATGCCGTCGTCCTGCGAGCCGGCGTTTGCGTTAATATCGGCGGTAACCGTTCCGCTTGAGCGCTTAAAACTTGTTCCATTAAATGTCAGATCCGCGCGCCCGGTTGTTCTTCCTTCGATCGGGATGACGCCGCCGCCTGAAAGCGCGAGAAGCTTTGAAATGTCGAGGTCGGCGAAATTTGCTTTCACTTCGGAACGGGTTCGATCATTCATTGCGATCGCTGCGTATCCGTCAACCTTTCCGTCCATTACGTCGGCGTTTAGGTTATTTAACTCAATACGATCATTGTTTGCGATAACAGCTGCCCGCGCCGCGCCAAGTTTTACGCTTCCCAGAATTCCGCCGCCAAGACTCATGTCAAGGCTTGCGCGGTATCGTCCGGAAGGCTCAAGAATGAAAACGGGTTTTCTAACTGAGACGTTTTCAAGCTTACCGGTATTTGGAAGATCGATATTCCCGGCTTCGAAATCATTTGATGTTCCTTCAATTCTTCCATCGCGGATTGTTAAACGAACGCCCGCAATATTAAGACTTCCGAGGATCGCCGCATCGGTTGCAACTTTAGCGACCTTAATATTGTTTGAATAGACTTTTGTTTCATTGCGCGCAATTTTTACATCGACACCTGATGCGTTTATATTTCCGATCTGCGCGCCGCTTACATCTACGCCTTCGGATTGAACATTTGCCGCAGTCGCATCGGTTGCTCCGTTTCGATTTCTGACCGTTACATTTTTTGCGGTTATATTCCTAAGTCTTGCGTCTTTTGTTTCCATACGATCGATGCGAACATCTCCGGCATCGACATCGGTCTGCGAATCACGATTCTTAACTTTTACATTTCTTACATCTACGCCCTCGAGTGTCGCACCTTTTACGTTCACTTTTCCGGCTTTCGCGTTTGGTACAGACGCGTTTGTTGATCCATTTTCGGATGTAACTTTTGCGTTTAGTACCTGCAGCGAAGTAATTTCGACACCGGACGTGGAGAAATTTTTCGCACGAAAATCACGAAGGTTAGCGCCGAATTTCTTGTCCTGATATTCGGCATCGGCGTCGGAAATATAAAGCCCCGCGAGTGTCCCAAAAGGAGTTTTCGCCGCCGCTGCTTTTAATTCTCCAAACCATTTGAAGTCAGTTCCCGTACCGCGGATATTTCCCGAAAGCTGCGGATAGTCGACAATAAAATCCTCAAATGTGAGAAGTTCTGCTACTGCCGTTCCGTGACCGTTATAGATCGAACTCGTTCCGTCGATCGCCGCGTTTACTTTCAATGCTTTTAGGCGAATATTTGCAGCCGCCAGATTTTCCGAGGTTATCGCCCCGTCGATGCTATATTTTTCACCTTCACCCTTTACGGTGCCGTAAAAATTTCCAAGCCCCGTGATCGACGTCCCGACGGGGAAGACTTCCGAAGTTTTTGCCAGATCGATCGTCGAAAACACTTTCAGGTCATACTTAAACTTTCGCCAATCTTCTACTTTGCCGTTAAGAGTGACACTGCCGACGGGCGATGTAAGATTTAATTCTTTTACGTCTGCGCCTTGATCGTCTGCAACACCGATGGCGCGTATATTTATCGGATCGACCTTACTTTTGTCATAAACAAAGCTCGATTCGGTGGAAGTAAAATCGAATTGGTACCGTTTATTTTCCGCGGCCACAGTTTCCTTTGTCGGTTCCATGAGGAATATGACATTTTTTGCGTCGCCGGAGATCTTGCGGGTTGTTTCCCCAAAATGGACGATCGAATTCTGCACTGAGAGTTTAGTCGATGCGTACTGAAATTTTATTGAATTTTGCGGCGCGAGAAGTTCGATGCCGTCAAAATTTGAAGTACCGTTTTCGTCAAATTTAACCCACGCTTCAAGTCCCCTGACTTCGGTAGAATTGACGTCGATGTTTCTTTCAGTTTTAAGTTCGTAAAGATCGAGAATGGTCATATTGAATTTCACATTCTCGATGTTGAAAAGTTTCTCGCCCGTTTTTTTATTTATAAATGTCGCGTTTTTGAGGGTGAGAACCAATGGAGAGAGATCTAATGTAAAACTTTCGGATTCAAATTTTATCCCCATATCGTCAAACGCAATGACGAATTGTTCTTTTACATAACTATCGGCATAGCCCGTTTTGACAAGTGTGAAGACGAGCGCCGCGATCGAAACAAAAAGAATCGCGAAAAATGCCATCAGAAAGGCAAAC
>JBGTEI010000336.1:0-5675 GCA_041747875.1 Pyrinomonadaceae bacterium
ATGATCGCCGCAAAAATAACAGTCGGAAGGATCGAACTTCGGCTCGAATCATCTGTCAAGACTTCCGGCCGATAAGATTTGGAGCTTTTTTGATCGTCAATGCCTTCCTGACCCGCACTAAGTTGTGCATAATCCTGCATTGCTTCCTGTTCATCTACTCCAACGTATTTTGCGAAGGACTTAATAAAACCCTTATTGAAAATACCTCCGGGAAGCGCACGATAGTCATCGTTTTCTATTGATTCAAGATATATTGGTGAAATACGTGTTTGCTCCGCAACCTCGCTTATCGAAATTCCTTTTTCTTCGCGAGCCTGTCGGAGTTTTTCCCCTAAAGATTCTGCCATTTTAATTTATATTTTAACTCTTGTGTTTCGTAATTATCCAAATCGGTCTTTCGTTGAAATATATCGTTGAAGTAGTAATAATGTCAATCTTTTAACCCATTTTCCGATAAAGTTTGGCTTGATTATTTAACAACTTGCGTGATAGCTTTAGATTTTATCTTTTGCATGTATTAAAATTAATAATCTAATAAAAAGTGAGGAATTGAGAATGACTCTCGAAGCACTCGGAATGGTCGAAACGAAAGGTTTCGTTGGAGCCGTAGAGGCCGCAGACGCAATGGTGAAAGCCGCAAATGTAACTTTAGTCGGTAAAGAATATATCGGCGCCGGTTACGTTACTATTTTTGTCAGAGGTGACGTAGGCGCTGTTAAGGCAGCAACCGACGCGGGGGCGGCCGCTGCCCGGCGCGTCGGCGAACTCATTTCTGTACACGTAATCCCACGTCCGCACAGTGAAGTAGAGGATGTTCTCCCCGGAAAAGGTATTGCACAAGGCAAATCTATTCGTGGAGCATCGGGTTCATTAGCTTCCGGCGATGGGAAGACTTCCGCGGGCAAACCTAAAACAAAGTAACTGATTTAGTAGATCAAAATGCGGTTTTCAGATTTGGCAGTGCCACTTCCTGTTAGCCGTTTACTATTTTATTATGGCGGATAAAGATCTTGTTTCGCAGCAGGAGGCGCGTGATGCGGTCGAAGCGGCACACGTAGCGTTTCTGCGCGTGGCGAAATTTGACCAGACGATGATCGATCGAATTTGTGAGGCGATGGCATCCGCCGCCCAAAGGGAATCGTTGCGTCTCGGACAAATGGCGCACGACGAGACGGGTTTTGGGAACGCAGAAGATAAGCGTGAAAAAAATCGCTTTGCATCAGAAGATGTTTGGAAGTTTTTTAAGGGGTTGCGGACTGTCGGCGTAATTAAAGACGATGGCAGCATAGTTGAAATAGCGAACCCTCGCGGTGTCGTTGCAGCAATTATTCCCTCAACCAATCCAACTTCGACGGCGATCTTTAAGATTATCATCGCAATAAAATCCAGAAATTCTATCGTACTTTCACCACATCCTTCTGCCGCTAAGTGCATCGCAGAAACGGCTCGAGTCATGCGTGAAGTCGCTATAAAAGAGGGGCTGCCGGCCGACGCTATAGGTTGTTTATCAAATTCAACTATTGAGGGCACGGAAGCTTTGATGACCCATAAGAAGACTGCCGTGATACTGGCAACTGGTGGGATCGGGTTAGTAAGAGCCGCATATTCGTCCGGAAAACCGGCATTTGGTGTGGGGCCTGGAAACGTTCCGGTTTTTATTGAAAAAACTGCAAACATTTCTAAAGCCGTTGGAGATATATTGACTTCGACATGTTTTGATAATGGAACGATCTGCGCTTCTGAGCAGTCAGTTATTGTCGATTCGTCGATCTCAGATGAAGTTCGGGCACAGTTTTCCGCGCAGCGCGCTCATTTTCTGAATCCTTCAGAGGCAGAAAAAGTTGGTTCGATCCTGCTTACGCAGCAAAGGACATTGAATGCGCAAATAGTCGGGAAATCGGCGGAGTTTATTGCCGGGCTCGCCGGCGTTGAGGTTCCAAGCGGTACACGCTGCCTGATCGCAGATTGCGGGGGGGTTGGCCGTGATTTTCCGTGGTCGATCGAAAAGCTTTCACCGACGCTAGCGTTCTTTGTTGTTGATGGTATTGATCAGGGTGCTGACCGTTGTGAAGAGATCCTTCAGTTTGGAGGAATGGGGCACACTGCAGGAATGCATACGGAAGACAGAGACGCGGCAATTAGATTCGGGCAGCAGATGCCTGCCTCACGCGTTGTAATAAATTCGCCGACTACGCATGGGGCGATCGGGTTTTCGACGGATCTGGATCCATCCATGACCTTAGGTTGCGGCTCATGGGGTGGGAATGTTACCTCGGATAATGTATCTCCTCATCATTTGATGGATATTAAGCGGGTTGCATTTGAAACAAAAGCGGTGAACGGAACTAAAAATTCAGCTTCACAGTTTTCAAGATCGGTTGGCGCTGAACCGAAAGTAAATAGTCCCGGAAGTCGTCAGATAACTCGTTCGGAGATCGCGGCGATCGTCGATAGTTTTTTGAGTACAAAGGTTATGGAAACGCCGCACCCGATACAAATTGAGGAACCGGCAGTTCTTGAAACGAAAGCCGTGATTCATCATGTCGGGGACAGAAATGACGCAAATCCCGTCGACTTCGTAAGTGAAGACGACGTTCGGAAGGCGATCGAGAAAGATAAGAAGATCTATGTTAGGAAGAAAACGATCATAACCCCTTCGGCTAAAGATCTGGGCGGCGAACACGATATTTTTAAGTTGGTTTAGATCGCATTAGGGATCGATTTACGCATGCTGGATATTACCTAGTAGTTTAAAGAAATGACTGAAACAGCGGTTGAAAATAATTTGTGTGCAGAATGCGGGGCGGATATTCGCGACGAAGCATTATTTTGCTACAACTGTGGGGGGGCTGTGGCGGCCGAAGATCCAGCGGACGGGGGAATTAGTGATGCTTGGTTCCGCGAAGACATTGCAAAAAATGAGGATCTTCAAATTGACCCGGTCGATGATGATCAAGACGAGATCGAAAAACCGGAGGATAGTGGCGAGCCGGTTCCTGATGAGACCTCGGGTGCGGAAGTAAAACTGAAAACTAAACCAAAAGCGAAAGTACGACGAAAGCCGAAGATGAAATCGGCTGCAACATTACGAAAAAATAATCCAAAATCTTTGCCGCGTAAAAAGGTCGAAGTTGTTTGGGAAGAAAAAGTTAATTCCCCAAACTTATGGTTTATTCTGGCTTCGCTAGTAATCGTGGCGATCGTTGGGGTTCTCTTTTATCTCGCGCGAGTATTGCAATAACGATGGAAATTGTTCTTAGTATATTTTTTCTCGCAATTTTTGGTGGTGTCGCACTACTCGCTTTAATGATCTATTTTCTGATTCGAAGGAGAAAGAACAAGAAATAAACCAGCGAAAAAGCCCGACTTATCGGGCTTTTTTCTTATATGACTTGAAAGTAAAGTTCTAGTTTTTTTGAAGGGATGGAACTTTGGATCCTCCCGGGTTTGCAGTTCTTCCCGTCCGGGAAATCGCAATTCTCTTTTCGCTGTTCGGACCATCTTTCACAGAAACCCTAATGTTTCTGAAGGTACCATCTTTATCTAAATTCGTCGGCTCATAACTTATAGAGTATTGAGTTCGAAGTTCGCTTGCAATATCGGTCGCGATCGTTGGGAGTTCAGAAACGCTTTTTGGGAAATAGGATTTGCCACCCGTTTCCTCTGCAAGTTTTGTCAGGAAGCTTTTTGCCTTTTTCTGTGGACTCTTGCTAATAAAACCGCCCTCACTTTCCAGATCATCAATAAACCCGATTGCGTAAATTTGGACGTCCGCTTCCCGCAGCAGCTTAAAAAGCTGCTCTTCTTTGTAATAACTGCTTCGATCTTCACCGTCCGAAACAAGTATCAGTGCCCGTCGTTTTCGATCAACTGCCGAACTTGTACGTTCATATTCATCAACCCTTTCCGCCGCCAAATATACTGCGTCAATTATCGCCGTTGGTCCGCCTTCGATAAACATATTATCGAGAGCGTCATTGAGATCAAGTTGACTTGAAGTGAAATCCTGCAAAATTTCGATCTTATCCGTGCTTACGAATCGTACTACGCCGGTCTCATCGTCAGGCCTGTTCGTGCTGACGATTGTTTTGCTCGCCTCAATTACCTTTTCTAACTGAAATCTAAGTGACCCCGAATTATCAATAACCAAAGCGTAGTTTGTCGGAACCTCTGATTGCGAAAAGTGAGTGATTGTTTGCGGTATGCGATCTTCGAGTACCTGAAAGTCCGCTTGCTTTAAATTCGTTATTGGTCGATTAAAACGATCAACAACCCTGACATTCAAGTTTACCAATTCGGTGTCTATGATTAGCGGTGTGTCGTCAATAGTTGGTAAAGGCGGAGGCGGACCTACTACCGAGGGCGGTGTCGGAGTCGGGGTGTTAGAGGTCGAACTTTGCGCAATGCTTGTGGAAAAATTCAAAGCAGCAAATCCGACGCTTAAAATTAAGCCAAAACTGAACAGTAAAACTCTATAGGATTTGGTATTCATCAATTATTTATATGCCTCGACGGGAAATTCTAACGATAGTCTGTGCTTGGAGAAGCGTAATAGCCCTCCCGGCTTCGAACTGTTAGACGCGGAAGTCCCCTCGGGGGTTTGACCTTAACTTTAACTTTTCTCCACTCACCATTTGGCTGAAAGTTATCCGGAGTGTAACCAATCGAGTATTGATGCCGCAATTCCAAAGCTATACGTTCAAAAATTTCGTCCATTTCCACCGCTGAACTCGGGTAAAAAGATTTACCGCCTGTCACACTTGCGAGTTCATCAAGAAATGCCTGGCCCTGAAGTCCTTCCATCGAGCCGGAATCGCGACCGTCCATTATTCCTACGGAATAAATCACTACGTCCGACTCCTTCATAAGTCTTCGAACTTCCTTAAAACTATATCGCGAGGCGTTATCCTGACCATCGCTGATAATAAGTAATGCTTTCTTCTGATGAGCACCGCGTGTTACGCGTTCAACGCCAAGATATACGGCATCGTAAAGTGCAGTATTGTCTTTGGGTTTTACTAAAGTGAGTTTATTTAAAACCGCCTCGCCGTCTCGTGTTCGGTCCATCAAGAGCTGCGCCCGCTTATTAAACGCAATTAAATTATATTCGTCCCGGGGATGTGAAGTATTTATAAACCGCGAAAGTGCATTCTTCGCTTTGAGGATCTTTTCACCGCTCATCGAGCCGGATACGTCAAAAAGTATTCCGATCGAAACAGGGGCATCCGTATCACTGAAGAATGTGATCTTCTGCTTCTGTTTTTCATCAAATATTGTGAAATTGTTTTTTGTTAGACCGGAGACATATCTACCGTAATAGTCTGTAACTGTGAGTGTCAAAGTAACGAGATCCGTTTCAACCTTTATCTCAGCTTCGGTGTCGTCACCCTGCACTGGCGGGGTAGGCTGCGCATCTTGACCGTAAGCCGTTAGAATCGAGATGAAACAAACAAAAACGATCACACTCGCCCGATTAACCAATTTTAACCGGCTGGAATCCAACAAACCATTTACAGCCATAATTTCTCCGCTTAAACTTTTATTTATTCTAAAAGACCTTCTACAGCATTGCAAGATATTTCTTTTTCGCAACCCCGATTCCAATTGTAATATTGACAGAAATATAAGATGTAACATATTTACGATACGTTGGTCGATGCGAAATATTCCTTAAC
>JBGTEI010000337.1:0-2034 GCA_041747875.1 Pyrinomonadaceae bacterium
TACCCATATTCATTTTGACCATTCTTGCGGTGCGGCGGAAATTCGAGAGCGAACGGGCTGCAAGGTTTATCTTTCTCCAAGATCAAAAGACATGCTCGAACGCGGAACCGCTGAAGAATCAGGACTAAACCGGGCGATCAAACAGGGCGTTTATCCCGAAGGATTTGAGTTTCGAAATTGCACTGTAGATCAGACCGTAACTGACGGCGAGGTAATTGAAGCCGCCGGACTAAAGTTTGAGGCGATCGGAGTCGAAGGACACAGTCCTGATTCGATCTGTTATTTGTTTGAAGCGGGTGGAAAACGAAATCTGTTTGCCGGCGATGTTTTGTTTTACGGCGGAATCATCGGGCTGATAAACGCGCCCGGTTCGACGATGGACGGATACCGCAGCGATCTGAATAAACTCTCGGGTCTCAATATCGACGGGCTTTATCCCGGGCATTTTCTTTTTACGGTAAACGGCGGTCAGCGTCATATCGATGCGGCGATCGAGCAGTGCGCAAAAGGGACGGTTCCGCAAACCGTCGGACAATACGGAGTTGTTTTTTAGAGAACATTTCAAATGGCAGCAAATATCGATATAAAAAATTTCAGATTTGATGATCTCAAAGATCCGGGAAAACAATCCGCGTTCCTTGAGATCTCGACCGCCGAAAGCGGCGAACGAATCGGCCTGCCATTGCTTATTGCCCGCGGTGATAAGACGGGAAAAACGCTGGTCGTAACCGCCGCCGTCCACGGAGACGAACTCGAAGGTGTACAGGCGATCCAGGATGTTTTTCGCGAGCTAGATACAGATGAAATGAGCGGAAGTTTGATCGCGGTTCCGGTCGCAAATCCGCCGGCATTTAGTGCTGTTCAGAGAATCAGCCCGATCGACGGCCTAAATCTAGCGCGGACTTTTCCCGGCAAGGAAAATGGAAGCGCAACCGAACAGATCGCATATCACCTCGGCAAATCAATTATTCCGGAGGGTGATTTTTATCTGGATCTGCACTCGGCATTTACTTCGCTGATGCCGACGATGGTGGGGTATGACGCGAGCGATTCCGAAGCCGGAAAGATCTCAAAAGAGGCAGCGCTGCAGATGGGAACGCCCGTAATTTGGGGCCATCCCGATCTTGGACCCGGTCGGACGCTTTCGGCCGCTGCGGAATTGGGAATTCCCTGGCTCTATATGGAATCTTCAAGCGGCGCGCGTGTCTCACCGGACAAATTGCCTTATTACGTAAACACGCTTTTTAATCTATTGGGTTATCTCAAGATCATCGAGCGTGAGCCAACTGCTTCGCGACCGGAACTTCATCTACTGGGTTCGGGTGATGTGGACACGACTCAAGCGGTTAATTCGGCAGGGTTTTTTGTGCAGAAGGTCGGCTTGCTCGACCGCGTAGAGAAAGGCGATCTGATCGCAGAAGTGAGAGACATCTTTGGCGAAGTGATCGAAGAGATCAGAGCCGAAAAGGCGGGTTATATATCCGTGCTTCGCTCAAATCCGCTCGTCGATAAGGGAGATCCTGTCTGTCTTGTCACTGAGGCGGTTGTTTAGAACGCGTGCTTGATAAATTTATTGACGGTAAAACTGGAGGCTAAATAGTGGGATTTTCTGCTTTAGACTGGATAGTAGTAGCGATCTACCTCGGCGCGGTGATCTTGATCGGCACGTCGTTTTATAACAAACACAAAGACGCAAAAGACTATTTGCTTGCCGGGCGGACGATGTCCTGGTTTCCTATCGCGATATCGATCATTGCTACTGACCTCAGCGCGCTTTCCTATCTCGGCGTCCCGGCACTCGTTTATAAGACCGATCTTAAATATATGTCGACCGCCTTTTCCACGCCGTTTCAAATGGCGCTGGTCGTGATCATCTTTGTGCCGCTTCTTTACCGGCTCAATATCTATACAGTTTACGGATATCTTGAAACCCGATTTAACAGAAAAGTACGCATTGTTGCTGCCCTGCTTTTTATGGGCGGACGCTGGGCGTGGCTGGCGACTATGACTTTTGCAACATCCGTCGTTTTAACC
>JBGTEI010000338.1:0-3857 GCA_041747875.1 Pyrinomonadaceae bacterium
AATAAGTCTTATTACTGCGATTCGATTTGATCAGAGTTGTATAGTTACCTTTCGGCCCGGTGCATTCGGCAAAGGCTTCAATGCTTTGAATTTTTTTCAGATCTTCTGCACTGCCAACCGCCGCTCTGGCGTCATGGAAAACGGTCTGAAGTTTTGACTGTGCGGAGACGGTTTGAACTGATGCTAGGATCTGAAAAACGAAGATCAGGAAAATGAAAAGAAGCGCACTGCGACGCAGATCGATGGACAACATAAACTGCTCCCGGTAAATAATTTGGATTTGGTCAGCAGAAATAGTAAATCACAAAGTAACCGGGAAACTCAACAAATGCCGCGACGCTGCGAATTTAATCTTACGTGAACGAGGCGAATTACTTTTCAACAAAAACCGGCGACTGATGGTATTTCCCGTTTTCGAGCTTTGTCAATTTTTTTAGCTCTTTTGTTTTTACGTTCATCAGATGAATAGAGTATTCGGTCGATTTCGCGTCAGACATCTCGATTGCCAGCCATTGTCCGTCGGGCGACCAGTTGTGCCAACCTTCGCTCAACTTGTTATCCGTATACTTCCATTGTTTTTTGCCGTCGGGAGCTACCGCGTAGATGCTGCTTTTTCCATTTTGAACCGATTGGTATGTGATGAATTTTCCATTCGGATTCCACTGCGGCGGTCCGGCGTGGTAATTGTGCCAATCGGCGGTTTTGTCGTCTTGGGGGTATTTTGTGATCTGGCGCAAACCGGTCCCGTCGGCGTTCATAATGTAAAGCTCATCAAAGGTTTTGCTCGTCGGCGAAGGCTTTTCCTTTGCTCCGCGAAAAACGATCTTTTTGCCGTCAGGCGAAAATGCCGGATCACCTATTCGCGCCAGGTCTATTGGAAGTTTTTTTACGATCTTACCGCTTGAGAGATCGACGACGTAAAACTGACGTTCATTTTCCAGCCTTGGAGTTACGATGATCTCACGTCCGTTTTTACGTGTGCTCATCCAACTGTCGTTTAGTCTTTGATCAAAGAGTTTTTTGACATTGCTTCCGTCTGTGTCCATTTCATAGAGGAAATAGCAGCGCTTACACGCATCGCGGTCGCTGACAAAAAAGATCTTTTCCTTGTAGGCGTGATAGGTCCATGCGACATCGGCGTTATTGGTAATGTTTTTCCTTCCGGATCCATCCATCCCCATTATGTAAACTTCATAATCATCGCCACCCTGTTTTTCAAGCACATTGAAAGCGATCAGGTATTTGTCATCTTTTTGCGCAAAAAGATTGACGGTAAAAAGTGAAAGCACTAAAGCAATAGCGGCAAGTGTAATTATGGTTTTCATAAGTCAAACATTAACGATTCTGAATACTTATTTATTGGAAAAAAATTACTTAATTGACGGGAACATAGTTGAGGATCCCGTTTTTGCGTCGAAGATAATCCTCCGGCGTAAAACCTGAGAAAAACTTAAAGTCATTGATAAAATGCGCCTGATCATAAAATCCACAGTCATTCGCGATCAAAGCCCAGTTTGTGTCTCCTTCAGCCTCGACTTCACCGATTGCCTTCTGAAACCTCAATATCTTTGTATAAGCTTTTGGCGTTACACCGACATGATTCTTAAACATTTCCGTAAAATGCTTCTGGGAATAGCCGATCTTCTGATAAAGATTTCCGAGATTGATCTGGTCAGGCCGAATGATGATCTGATCGATGGCAAACGAAACGCACTCATTTATCGAGAGTTTTGACAGATACGAATCGATCAGAAATTCTTCGGTCAACCTAAACCGCGCATCAATATCTTTTTCAGCTAATAGTTTTTCTCTTAAAAACCCAAATTCGGCCGGAAAGAGAAGATTAGCATCTACAACCCGGTCGGCCATCTCGTTCATCGGCAGCGGGAAGAAAGGGTACGCCATTCCTTTTTTGAAATATACGACCATCATTGCTGATTCTTTTCCGGAGTGGATCGAGATCGGTTTTGTTCTTACACCGGAGGCCCAAATATAACGGCACGATTGTATTGCCTCGAGTGATTCATTGTCGTAGATATATTTCGGACGATCATCAAGGTCAATAATGATCTCAACATTGCCATTAGGTAGAAATCGATCTATCGAATGATCCGGCTGGTAATTTTCATGATAGTAGAAAAAGTCCACAAACTGATCAAGCGGAGGGTTTGGAATGTAGCTCTTAAAAATCATCTCGTACGGCCTTTTAGATCTCGTTTTTAATACGCGCCAGGATCCTGAAGCTATTTCAAAACAAATTTCTCCGTTTCCCATCCGGCACATTTTGCTCCGGCTTTATAAGCGCTTTCCAGAAAAGAAAGAATTTCTTCCCGCGGAGATTCGCTCTTTCTGACGTCGTCATACATCAATATCGCCATTGCGCCCTTATCCGTGTTCCAAAGCGCGGCCCCCGGTTCCAGGCTCTCTTGAGTCAAACCTTTAGGTTCCGGAGCTGTATACGAATAGAACGCGGGCGCCGGCACATTTTCGTCGCCGGCCCAAAATCCAAAGCTGATCACTTCGTGCGAATATGCCTCGCGTTCAACCATTCCGGCATCCGCCCGTACGGTCGCCCGCCTACCGGAAAAACGCGTTAACGCAAGGTCAAAACTGTGCCAGAAAAGGTGCACGGGGGTCGATTTTCCGGTGAACCTTCCGCGGAATTCTTCAAAGATATCATTCAGTGCGACAAGTATCCGCCGGAATTTCTCGACATATTCTTTGTCATAAGATCTATTTTCTGTATCTTCTGCAAATGGAATTGTCGACGCTGCCTCATAGGGAACTGCCCAAATTTCTGTTTCTATTCCGAGTTCCGCCAGATCGTCAAATACTTTTCTATAGAATTCCGACACGCTCAAACCGTTTCGCAGCTCAAATTCACGCCCTTTGCCGTTGCTTTCAGAGATCTTCAGTTTATGCTCAATAAAATCGAGATCAATTTGAAAACTCCCAAAATTATACGGAATCGGGCGCGTCGTTAAACCGCTCGGCGAGACGTATAACGGCACATGCCACCAATGGTTTTGACGCGGGAAGAGCGACAGACGAATTTTCCCGATGATCTGCAAATACAAATGGAGTGTGTTTTTTGTCGCCTTCCATTCCTCAAGCGGAAGAGCCGGGAACGGATCAGTTTTCTTTAGGTACTCGTTAGTCATTTAATTTTATTAATATCTCTGCGAGATTAGCGCCAAGCCTTTCAACGTTTTCCTGCATTTTCTCGTCGTTAAAATTTCCGTCGTCGTCGAACGCCTGATAGGAATGCGAAACTGCGATCTGTGCCGGAAGCACGATAACATCGATCGTCGATAGGATCTTGCGAATATCGAAAAGCCCGCGAAGTCCTCCTAATCCGCCCGGAGAAGCGCTCATGATCGCTGCCACTTTTCCCTTAAACGCTGCGAGCCCGGCAATTTCGCCGTTTGCGCGTGAA
The DNA here is from genome assembly GCA_041747875.1 of Pyrinomonadaceae bacterium. Classification (GTDB taxonomy): domain Bacteria; phylum Acidobacteriota; class Blastocatellia; order Pyrinomonadales; family Pyrinomonadaceae; genus Aridibacter. Next base: position 3,437 of record JBGTEI010000338.1, read on the forward strand.
GTCCAGTCGATGACATTCTTTAGCGCGCCCGAGATCGAACTATTGTATTCGGGCGACGCGATCAGAAAACCATCGTTTGCGATCATCAATTCCTGAAGCTTTGTCACATTTTCAGGAAATCCCTCATTCGTTTCAATATCGCCGTCATAAACCGGAAGCGGGTAGTCTTTAAGATCGATAACAGTTACGACCGCGCCGGCTTTTCTCGCGCCTTCCGCCGCAACCCTAACGGTCTTTTTGTTTGTCGATTCTTTTCGCAGTGCGCCCGCGAAAGCTAAGATCTTTGGAGCTTGTGTCATATTTATTTATCAAAAGTTTGTTGCCACTCAATTTTGCCACGAAGTGGAAAAAATGTGAATGATGATCTGAAATTTGAGTTTGGGTCGCCTGGGCATATAATCACCCTGGAACTCCACATTAT
>JBGTEI010000339.1:0-2336 GCA_041747875.1 Pyrinomonadaceae bacterium
TAAAGCGCTAAAAGGCGAAACCAAAGAAGAAAAACCACGTACCGCCTATACCGGAAAAACTTACAACAATGCCGATGCAATTTCGGAGTTTTTCAAAAATAAGAAAGCCGGATATACGGACTCCGATCCGGCGCAGCCAAAGATCGAACAAAAGAAATCAGGATTTGAAAAACTTAAGGAATTTGCTGCAAATAAGCCGCCGGCAAATCCTAATATGCCGACCGGAAGATTCTTACCTGGTGCGCATGTCCGTCATTCAAAATACGGCAAAGGATTAGTTTTGCGCCGCGAAGGAAGCGGCGACAATGTAAAACTTACGGTAAGCTTCCCCGGATACGGACAAAAGAAACTGATCGAAAAATTTGCAAACCTCGATGCGGCTTAGTTCGGGGTCATTTCGAGATTTCTTCTTTTATTTTTCGCGTATTTTCTTATTTGCGCCTTTGCGGGAAATTTCCGAGGCGCAAACGGCAGAAACCCGACAGTAATGGAGGGTGTTCACAAGTGTGCAGAATTACGGCGGGATAAGAATATTTCCCGCAAAGACGCAAAGGAAGAATAAGGAAGACAAGCGCGAAGGAAATTCAGGGATTTTGTCGACATAGTCACAATTCAGTAGAACACAGTGCGGTGGCCGCTAAATTGTTCCCGCCGATTTGATCTCGTATTTCTTTTTAGACTCTAACCTGTGGCAAAATAAACCCGTGGCAAATTCCACCATTCAATTATTTTTTTCCAAACTTTACAAAAAAGCGTTTGAAGATGACATCTTTGGCCGTGCTGCGGAGGTGGGTTTCTACTTTTCGTTTGCGATCTTTCCTCTTCTATTGTTTTTGGTCAGTCTCTTCGGGATATTTCTCGACGCGACCAATAACTTTAAACTCGAATTGTTTTTTTATCTGAAGCAGATCATGCCTTATTCCGCCTACGATCTAATTAGAACCACGATCGAGGAAACAACGAAAAGCAGCACCGGCGGAAAACTTACGGTCGGCTTAATGATCGCGGTCTGGTCGGCTTCGGCCGGGATCGACAGCCTGCGAAATGCGCTCAACGCGGTTTTCGATTTTAAGGAAACAAGATCATGGTGGAAAACAAAACTCCTTTCGATCATATTTACGGTTTTGCTTACGCTGCTTATAACTCTTGCACTTGGCGCAGTATTTTACGGCTGGAAATTTGCCTCGTTTCTTTTAACGTCAATCGGAATTCCGGACCCGTCTCCGTTTTATCTGGTTTTTATTCAATGGATAATCACGCTCGCTGTTCTCCTTTTTATTTTTGAACTTCTATACAACGTGCTTCCGGATCGAAAGCCGTTCAAGTGGTTTTGGATCACGCCGGGAGCAATTGTCGGGATAATTTTATGGCTCATACTTTCAAACAGCCTTCGGACATACCTCGAATATTTTAATACCTATGACCGAACATACGGCTCGATCGGAGCCGTCATAATACTAATGCTGTGGTTATACTTAACGGCGCTTGTGATTTTGGCAGGAGGGATCATAAACTCAATTATGGAAGAGTTTAAGATCGCAAAACAAATTGAAAAAGAAGTGAAAGTAATTGTTGGAGAACCCGAATAATTTATGTCTTTAATGCTAAAGGAGATCGCCCAGCAACCGGCTGTTCTGGAAAAAACGATCAAGGCCGAAGGGAAAAAGTTAAACAAGATCGGGCGCTTTCTAAAAGATCGGGATATAAACCTGATCGTACTCGCTGCCCGAGGGAGTTCTGATAACGCTGCATTATTTGGAAGATATCTGCTCGAGGCGACTACGGGTATTCCCGTTTCGCTTGCCGCGCCTTCTATTTATACGCTGTATAAATCAAATATGCGCCTCGATCATGCGCTTGTCGTCGGTGTTTCGCAATCGGGAGAAGGCGCCGATATCAATGAAGTCCTTGAAAAAGCCAAAAAGTCCGGCGCATTTACGCTTGGAATTACAAACAACAGTAAATCGCAGATCACAAAAACTGCCGATGAAACGCTGTTGATCCATGCCGGATTAGAAAGATCGGTCGCAGCTACCAAAACATACACCGGGCAAATGCTGCATTTTTATTTACTTGCAAACGCGCTTTCAAGCGGCGCAAAAAGGATCGAGATCGAGAAGATCCCTTCATATTGCGAAATGGCTTTGGCGATCAAACCGCAGATCGAGGAGATCGTAGACCGCTATATGTTTATGGAAAACTGCGTTGTCGTCGGTCGCGGATTTAACTACGGAAATTCTTTCGAGCTTGCATTAAAGCTTATGGAAACCTGCTATGTCGTTGCAGAACGGTTTTCATCCGCAGATTTTTTCCATGGACCATTGGCAATCGTTGAG
>JBGTEI010000340.1:0-17184 GCA_041747875.1 Pyrinomonadaceae bacterium
ATAAAAGATCACCCGAAAGATATCGTAAAATACGATCACGACGATCTTCATTTTACATTTAGTAATTTATCGGCGCAGCTTAGGGATCTGCTTGAAACCGTTATCCCAAGCCGGTGCGTTCCGATCCCGCTTGAAAAAACCCGCGAAACTCTTTATGTTGGTCGGATCGAAGACGAACGGCTGTTTAAGGATGCCGGGTTCTATTTGGCTGTCCGCGCAAAAATGCCGGAATCCAAACTAATCGAAGGCGTTCCGAGGGTAGTAAAAGTCGGGTCACGAGATGTGATCGATACGATCATTGGATCAGCACTTCCCGGGGTTGTACTATCCCATATAAACCCGCCTCCTGCACCGATCCCGACGCGTGTCGGATTTCAATACTTTAAGCTCGATTCTATGGGTCCATATTGGGATGGGGTAAAGGGTTCAAAAGTAATTTCGGTTTTCGTTCCAAACGAGATCGTCGATGAAAAGGTTGAAATGTATGCTGTAAAGGCGAAATAGGAAAACGATGGCAAGAAGTCGCGAAACGTCAAAAAATGATCTTGTAAGATTTGCCGGTCCGATTTTTGATCTGATCCTTAGATTAAAAGCAGGGATCGTCCAACCGTCAAACAAACTTCGCCCGAAGGTAGCGGCGCTTTTGGAAGACTTTGAGAAACGGGCGGAACGATATCGTTTTAACCACAAGATCGTCCGCGTTTCCAAGTTTGCGCTGGCGTCATTCGTAGATGAAACCGTGTTAACAAACGACTTCCCTCTTAAAGATGAATGGGAGAAGAATGCTCTCCAGCTCGAATATTTCGGAGAACAGTTGGCGGGAAACAAATTCTTTGAAAAACTTGAAGCGATGCTCAAGCAAATAGATCAGACAGCAGACGCGGTTGAAATCTACTATGTTTGTATGTTGCTTGGATTTAAGGGAAGGTATGCGGTCTATGAGCATGACAAATTTGTTTCGATCATGCAAAAAACGGCAAATGCGCTGGTAAAAGCCGGGAAGATCGTGCCAACCGAATTATCGCCAAACTGGCTCGCAAATGATCAACCCGAACCACCGAAAAAAAGAGGAATGCCGGTCTGGGCAAAAGTTTCGGCATTTGGCGGTCTAGCATTAGCAATTGTTATTTATTTAGCCATGTGGCTTGTCTCATCAAAATTTCTAAATGACGCGATAGAGAAGCTTCAAATATAGCGGAAACATAAGTTTGGAAAGTGAAACTTGGGTAGTCGAAAGGTAGGGTTCGTACGATAAAGGATGAATTACCAATTTAGCCAATTAAGATTTGCGCTCGGATTCGGCGGATCAATGTCCATTTACGGCATTGCCGGTTTAATTGTATGGTTTGGCGGCTCCCAGATGGGCGTCGGTGTAAATTACCGGATCATTATTATTGCGCTAATATTGCTTACGATACCGCTAGCATTGGTTGGTAATTATTTTGCATCGCGAAAAAAGATTCCTGACGAAAAAGCCAAGAAAGACGCAAAGGAAGATGGAGGAGATGACGGGGAGGCATCAAAATCTGCGTCAAAATCAAAATCCAAATCCAAAGGCCAATATCCTGATCTCGACAAAGGCATCTCGGAAGTTGTCACCTTTCTAAAGGGTTCGAATATCGGCGGCGGAAGCAAAGACGCATTATATACGCTGCCATGGTATGTCGTGGCGGGCGGACCCAAAAGCGGGAAATCTGCACTTGTAATGGGCTCCGGGATGAATTTTGAAACACTTCCGAGCCAAAGGAGATCCGAACAAAATTTTATCAGACCGACCCGCCAGGTTGATTGGCGAGTAACGAGCGACGCGGTTTTTATAGATACGGCAGGACGCTTTCAATCAGAAGGCGGGGTTGAAGATGAATGGAACGCCGTGATCGAAGCGATAAAAAAACAACGTCCGAAACGACCGATCGATGGTTTCTTGCTCGCCGTTAATGCTGAAAGAATTCTTCATTCCGATGAACGAGAGATCGAGGAACAAGCCAAAATCATACGAGCGCGACTCGACCAGACGACAAAAGCCCTAAAATCGAGATTCCCGGTTTATTTAATATTTACGCACGCAGACGCCATCGAGGGTTTTCGTGATTCTTTTTCGACTTCCAAAAATGAGGGTGAAAATCTGGTTTGGGGTACAACGATACCTCTTGAAAAATCCGACAATGCGCAAGCGCTTTTTGATAGTGAATATGAGATCTTGCAGGATTCCGTAATGAAGCGCAGGTTAATTCGGCTTTCTGCGCCATTTTCGCCAACACGACAGCTTCGCATATTTAATTTCCCACTCCATTTCGGATCGGCGCGACGAAAACTTGGTACGTTTGTCACAACCCTTTTCCGTCCGAATCCGTTTAGCGAAAGTCCGTTTTTGCGCGGATTTTATTTTACGGCGGTGCCGGTTAATCGGGAAAGTGCCGGGAAAAAACCAACGGCGAATTCCGGACAGACGGTTGGCATAACATATTTCACACGTAAGCTTTTTCGAGACGTTGTTTTGCGCGATAAAGATCTTGTAAAGACCTTTCAGGAACAACGACAAAAACCGCCGATCTTTGGATGGTTGTTGACGATCTTTGTCACTCTTCTTACTTTGTTGTTTTTGGGGTTGGCCGGCGTCTCGCTTTACAACAACAACCAATTGTTAAACGATGCTTCAGCGAAAGGCGATGCTGTTTTGACGATCGTCAAAGCCGATACAAATAAAGATCCTCTTAAGAAATCCGGCGATGATACACGCAGAGAGATCCAGTCTATTGAAAATTTGCGTAAGGTACTTGAAAAGCTTGACGATTACGAACGAAACGGGGCACCGTTCTTAATGCGTTTTGGGCTCTATTCCGGCAATAGGCTTTATAAAGAAAAACTTCTGAATATTTACTACAACGCGGTCGAACAAAGATTTAAGCAGCCTGCTCTTAAAAAGCTCGAATCGGATCTGGCGGCGTTTTCCTCCGATCAAAATACTTCGGGTTCGGGAGATTTAGATGAAAAACAAGAAGATCTCCTCGGAAAAAAATATGACGAATTAAAAGTGTATTTAATGTGGTCAGAAGAATTTAAAGACCGCGCTGAACCGACTTCATTTTCGGATACGCTTGAAACGATCTGGTTTGCGGAATCAAAGCTTCCACCGGAATTTTCCGAAACGGCAAAGGCACAACTTGATTTCTACTTTAAACAGGTCGACCGGCAAAAAGAATATGAACGCGATACCAGCCGCTTTCCGCGTATCGCTTTAAATCAAGAGATCGTGCGTCAAGCCCGGGTAAAACTGAAAAGTTTTCCGGCTTACCTGCGCTACTTGAAAAGGGTAACAACAGAGGTTTCGAAAGAGGTTGATGCAGCGACCGTCGACACGATCCTTGCAGGAAGAAGTCAGGACACACTAGAAGGCAAGCACACGATTCCCGGAGCTTACACCGTAGATGGCTACCGTAAGTTTATGAAAGAGAAGATATTAAAGGCAAATGAAGAACTCAGTAAAGACGACTGGGTAATGGGTGAAAAAGTCGGGGATGCCAAGACCCAAACGACGGAAATTGCAAAACTTGAGCAAAAATATTTACGGGAATACACAGATAATTGGCGAAAGCTGGTTCGTGAAACAAAAGTTGTTCCTTTTGATCAGAATCAAGATTCTATGGAAAAAACTCTCAATGCTTTTTCCGATTCCGATTCGCCGATGAAGATCTTTCTTGAGGAAGTGGCAAGAAATACCGATCTTTCTGCTGAACCTGAAGCAGAGGGGTGGATCGCGTGGATCAAGAGTTTCTTTTCGAAAAAACAAAAAACCGATACGGGCGGAAATACAGACGTTGAAAAAGATTTCCGTCCGTTGTTTGACTTCGTCGGCAGCGGTGAAGAAAAATCCGAAAAGTCGCTTCCGATCGAACAGTATGGTTCTGAATTAAAACGCCTGGCGAATCAATTGGTTGGAATATCCAGCCGTGAAAAAGCAAAAATCTCCGGAGATATTGCGAACGAAAAGGGTGAAGTTTACAAGGCACTCCGAACTGTAGAAAACAAGATCAACAGTAGTCTCGAATCTTTCAAGACACCGGCCGGACAAGAATTGGCACGATTAATGAAAGAGCCGATTTCGGAAGTAAGAGTTTACTTTGGTGCTGATGCTAAAACTCAGCTGCAAAAAACCTGGGCCGAACAGATCCTGCCAAAAGCAAAAGAGATCGAAAGTGGTTATCCATTTGACGACCAGGGCGAAAGCGATCTGACGAAGCTTTCTGCGTTCTTAAATCCGGTTAATGGAACTCTAACGAAATTCTATAAAGATAACCTAGAGAAGTATTTCGAAGAATCTAACGGTGAATATGTTGTAAAAGAGGGAAGTCCTAAATTCTCGCCGGAATTTGTTGCATATCTAAATAATGCATTCAAATTGCGTAAGGCATTGTTTGGCGACAATGCGAGTCCGAATTTTGAATATGATTTCCAATTATTGCCTGTACAGGATGCGGTTATCGAAATAACGATCGATGGACAAAAGATCTCTTCGTCGGGGACGGCTTCAGTTAAACTGAAATTCCCTGCCGCGACGGGAACCGAGACCGGCGTATTGATGAATTTCTCCTCAACAGCTGAGGTAAATTCAACTTCCGGAAATCCTTCGGCAAATAATTCGAATTCGGTCGTCTCTCCATCAAATCCGAACACAGGTCCGAGTCAGTTCATGCAAGACTCGAACGACACCTTAAAGTTCCCGGGAAGCTGGGGATTGTTCAAATTCTTTGACGCCGGTTCGCACAATAAAGAACCAGGCGGGGAGTATACGCTGACATATAGTCTCGGCGGTAAGACCGTTAAAGCGGTGGTTAAACCAACCGGCGGCGATCTTTTTGACAGAAATACATTTAAATCAGTGAAAGCTCCTGACAGTTTTATGCAGTAATTTTCGCATTACTATACAGGAAAGATAGGATCGATAAATATGAACAAAGCAAAAGACCTTCTCGATTCCGGGAATTTAGCCGGAGCGATCGAAGAAGCCCTAAATGCTGTTAGATCAAAACCGACGGATATTTCGGCGAGAGTATTCTTGTTTGAATTGTCGTGTTTCTCCGGTGATTGGGAGCGTGCGGAAAAACAGCTTGAAGTAGTCGGCCAGCAGGACGTGAAAGCAATGATCGGCTCCCATATCTATAAACAAAACTTCAAAGCCGAGAGGGATCGATTGAGTTTGTTTTCCGAAGGATTGATACCGGAATGCCTTATGCCGCCGCCAAACTATGTCGAAGGTTTACTTGCTGCGGTTTCCCATGTAAAGGATGGAAAGATTGCTGAAGGGATCGAAGTAATTGGACAGGTCGAAGAACAAAGACCCGCTTTCGCGTGTAAGGTCAACGGTGAAGAATCCGCAGATTTTCGCGATTGCAATGATCTGACGATGTGTGTCTTCGAAGCCATCGTGAAGGATTCGTATACGTGGCTTCCATTTGAACAGATAGAAACGGTTGAGTTTGTGCCGGCGAAAACTTTAAGAGACAAGTACTGGATGCAGGCAGAGATCGGGATGACAAATGGAACAAAAGGCGAGATGTTTCTTCCTTCGCTCTATGTCAACACGTTTAATAATAACAACGACGAAATTCGATTGGGCAAGGTAACCGAATGGCGGGATACCGGCGAAGATATTTTTATTGGTGAGGGCGTTCGCCTTTACCAGACGGATGGCGGTTATAAACCGATTTCCGAGATCGAATCGATCGAATTCGTTCACGACGTGGAAGAATCGGATTAATGGTTGTTTTTCTGAAGGGTGGCCGCTGCAAGTCAGCTTGGGGACATCCCTCTTATGTTAAGATATTGGAGAAATTTCTTAAATGAGTGACGAAAATGAAAAATCTGCAGAGGTTTCAGAATCTACTGCAAACGAGCTTTCGCTTGCACCGATAATTGATCTGGACGCTATGCTCAAGCCGATTTCGGATGAGTCTCCGGCGGGAGAAAGCGTACGGTATTCAGGTGTTTACGACCAGATCAATGAAGCGCGCCGCGAAGACGATGGTCTTGCGCAAGGACAATGGAAAACCGATCGAAAAATGGCTGACTATCGGGAGGTCATCCGTCTTGCCATGCCGGTACTCGAAAAGGAGTCAAAGGATCTACAGGTCGCGGCCTGGCTTTCTGAGGCACTCGTTAACGAACATGGTTTCGTAGGATTACGCGACAGCATCAGGCTGATGACCGGCCTACAGGAAAATTTCTGGGACGTGCTTTTTCCTGAGGTCGATGAGGGCGATATGGAAGGACGCGCCAATGCGCTCGAATGGATGGATCAAAAATCTGCGTTTGCGATCAAGCGCGCACCTATCACCCAAGATGGCCCCGGTTATTTTGGGTGGGAGGATACGAAAACGTTTGTTTTTCCGGATAATCCGGAATCTCTGTCGGTTGACGAACAGAGAAAATTAGCGGAACTGAGAGAGCAGGCGGAAAGAGAAGGTCGTACGACTGCAGAACAATGGGAAAAATCGGTTGCGCAATCACGTCGGGCTTTTTACGAACAATTAGATGTAACAATGAATGAGTGTAATGAGGCTTTTAAGGAATTAAACCTCGTCATTGAAAAAACATTTGATATGAATCAGGCACCGGGACTGCGAGACATAACCGTTTCACTGGACTTAATAAAATCACAAACCGACAAGCTTCTCGAACTAAAGCGTCAGGAAGAACCGGACCCTGAAACCGATAACGCGGATGAGGATTCAGAAGAAGCAGGTTTGACAGGAACTTCCGAAAGCGGAGGCGGAGGCACAAGATCAGCTACCGCAGCGATCAATGATCGAAAAGATGCGCTGAAACGTCTTGGTCAGCTCGCAAGTTTCTTTAGAAAAACAGAGCCGCATAGTCCGGTTTCGTATTTGATTAACCGGGCGGTAAAATGGGGCAATATGCCTCTAAATGACTGGCTTGAAGACGTTATCAAAGATGCGGGCACCCTTGGAGCGCTCAGGGAAACACTCGGATTTAATACCGAAGGAACCGAAATAACGGGTGGATTTGAAAACACCCCGGAAGTTCAGAATACCGAAGACGTACCTACCTAATCGAACCAAGGAATATCGGGTTTCGGTTAGTTAATCACAGCAGTCTAAATTGATTTTTTTTTGAACGAATTAATCAGAAGCAAGTTATAATAAACCAAAAAGACAAGCAAAAGGAGATGAGTCAATGCCGAAAAAAGAGAGTTTACAGCATAAATTAGATCGCGTACGTCCACCGCGAATTCAAATTACTTACGACGTGGAGGTTGGCGGAGCTATCGAATTAAAGGAATTACCGTTTGTAGTTGGAGTCATGGGAGATTTCGTTGGAAAACCCGAAGAGCCCATGGCTGCACTGAAGAACCGGAAATTTGTTGAGATCGATGCTGACAATTTCAATCAAGTAATGTCCGGAATGAAACCAAGACTTGCTTATACAATCGAGAATAAACTTCAAGATGACGGGAGTAAATTGGGAATCGAGTTAAACTTTAATGATATTGAGGATTTCGAACCCGACCAAATTGTGCAGCAGGTAGAGCCCTTGCGCAAGCTCGTCGAAGCGCGTCAAAAACTTTCCGACCTCAGGTCAAAAATGGATGGTAATGACAAACTTGAAACAATGCTTGAAGAAATAATCGCTGATTCCGATAAACAGAAAGAACTTAGCGATGCCCTCGGCGGTTTGGATAATGAAGACGGGAAGGAGGAATAATTAGATGGCTAAGGAAAAAACACAGCAAGCAGAAGCACAGGTAGAAGTTGAGGAGCAGGAAGGCGGACTTTTAGATCAAATTCTGACCGAGGGACGAATGGCGCGTGATGAATTCCAAAAAGATCGTGCAAAAGACATGATCGGCGAATTCGTGGGTCAGGTAATGCGGGGCGAGATCACGATGTCCAAGAATATGGACGCTACGATCAACTCCCGGATCGCAGAGATCGACCGACTTGTGTCTGCGCAAATGAACGCGATCATGCATCACGAAGATTTTCAAAAGCTCGAAGGATCATGGCGTGGTCTTCACCATTTAGTTTCTAACACCTTGACAAGCCCGCAGCTCAAACTGCGCGTAATGTCATGTACAAAGAAAGATCTTCTCAAGGATTTTGAAAGAGCTCTTGAATTCGATCAGTCAGCGATGTTCAAGAAACTCTATGAGGAAGAATACGGAACCTTTGGTGGTGCCCCTTACGGAGCATTGATCGGAGATTTTGAAGTCGGAAATCACCCGCAGGATATGGCGCTTCTAGAAAATATCGCGCAGGTTGCCGCGGCTGCCCACGCTCCGTTTTTCAGTGCTGCATCGGCAGGAATGTTCGGCTGGGACGAATTCGCTGAAATGTCAGAAGTCAGAGACGTTTCGAAGATCTTTGATCGAACCGAATATATGAAATGGAGAAGTTTTAGAGAATCCGAAGATTCGCGCTATGTAGGTTTAACACTTCCCCATACTTTAGGACGCGTTCCGTACGGTGCTGCCACGAAACCAACGGAAACATTTATGTACGAGGAAGATGTTGACGGAACCGACCACAAAAAGTATTTGTGGACAAACGCAGCCTATTCCTTGGGAACCAGATTAACCGAAGCGTTTTCGATGCACGGATGGTGCGTTGCAATTCGCGGGGTTGAAGGCGGCGGACTCGTTGACAGTCTTCCAACTCACACTTTCGAAACTGACGAAGGTGAAGTTGCGATGAAATGTCCGACCGAAGTAGCAATTACCGACCGTCGTGAAAAAGAATTTGCAGATAATGGTTTTATTCCTCTTGTTCACTGTAAAAACACTGATTATGCGGCATTTTTTGCAACACAATCTGCGAACAAGGCCAAGAAATATGACACAGACGAAGCGAATGCCAATGCGCGTTTATCTTCGCAGCTGCAATATATTATGGCGGTATCGCGTTTCGCGCATTACCTGAAAGCAATGATGCGTGACAAAGTCGGTAGTTTTATGTCACGTGAAGATGCGGAAAATTTCCTGAATCGCTGGATCAAACAATATGTACTTGATAGCGACACCGGAAGCCAGAGCGCAAAAGCGGAAAAACCGCTTCGGGAAGCAAGGATCGATGTGGCGGAAGTTCCCGGAAAACCCGGTGCCTATAGGGCTGTTGCTTTCCTGCGGCCGCACTTCCAACTCGATGAGCTGTCAGTTTCGCTGCGTCTCGTAGCTGATCTGCCACCTCAGGCGAAATAGTTGTAACAGGAGGGAATATTTTTTTCGAATTTACGCAAAAGGATTTCCTCCTATCGTCCCCTATATGTGACGCAAGTAAGAAGACTTAAAAAGCGATCAAGCTGGCGAACGGATTCATAAATGAATAGGGATTACAGTTAAAAAATAGACACGAAATAGGAGAAAAAAAATGGCGATTTTTATTAAGTTTGATGGTGTAGATGGTGAAAGCACAAAAGTAGGATATGAAGGTTGGGTCGAGGCAGATCATTTCAGTTATGGCATATCAAATCCGACAGATCTTTCATCCGGTACGGGTGGCTCTGCAGGAAAACCGACGATCTCGGAAGTAACAACGTCTCAAGAAGGAGGTTCACACACCCCTGTACTTGACCAGAAGATCTGTGCAGGTAAGCACTTTGCGAAGGTCGAAATTCATAAGTGTATTACCACCGGCGAGGGCAAACTTATTCCGAAGTTTAAGCTCGAGATGACAAATGTTTTTGTTACCCAACTTAGTTCGAGTAATGGATCAGAGGGAAATGCTCAAGAATCGACAAGCTTTGGTGCTGAACAGATCACGCGTGAGTATTGCAGGCAGGATGAGAAAGGCGGCGTTACGACGGTAGGCAAGACCGGCTACAACATCAAGAATGCTCAGATAGTCTAACCAAAGATAGCTTGCTATTAATTGCAACATACCAGAAACTAATCGGCAGTAAATACTCCGGTTAGTTTCTGTTTTCTGCTATTATAGAACCATATTTTTTAAGAAGATCGGGAGCAAGAAAAGTGCGTGAAAAGGACGTTAACATTACACCTTCGTTGATCGATCGCTTGATCGACATGGAACCCAACATGTCCTCCGAAACTGCCAAATCCCGTTCACAAAGCCTAAAAGAATTAAAGATCTCGGTGAAGCGCGATATAGAATGGCTTCTTAATACCCGGCATTCAAAGACAGATGTTCCCGAAGGACTTGAAGAGGTAAATCGTTCGTTGGCCGTTTACGGGCTTCCTGATTTTACCGGTCAGAGTTCAAAAGATGAAGGCCACCGAAAAGAACTAATAAAGAACGTCGAAAATGCAATTCGTTTTTTCGAGCCGCGGCTAATGAATCTTAAGGTTACGCTTGAGGCGACCGATAAAGTAAACCGTGGAGTCCGTTTTAAGATCGAAGGAGTACTGCGGGTTGAGCCGACCCCGGAACCAATCGTTTTTGATACGGTGTTACAGGTTGGGAATGGCGATATCTCGCTTACCGAGGTATAGAGTCATTGCACTCTTTCGATAACCAACGCAATTTCTTAAGGATCCAATGCGCGACGACCTTTTAGATTACTACGAACGTGAGTTGATTTTTCTCCGCCGGATGGGCGCGGAATTTTCGCGTAAGTACCCAAAAGTAGCTTCCCGTCTTCTTATCGATGAAGAAAAGATCGAAGATCCCCACGTGGAACGGATGGTCGAAGCTTTCGCGTTTCTTGCCGGACGCGTAAGAATAAAACTCGACGATGAGTTTCCGGAAATGACCGAGTCATTTCTGAACATAATTTATCCGCATTATCTTGCGCCTATCCCGTCAATGGCTGTCACGCAGTTTCTCTCCGGATCGCCAAAAAATAAAATAACGACAATTCAAAAGGTTGAGCGCGGAGCGAAATTATATTCGCGTCCGATCGAGGGCGCGCCGTGCCGATTTCGAACCAGTTATGACGTAACGTTAACTCCGATCGAAATTATATCTGCAGAACTTGAATCAATTGCTCCGCCAAACGCGCAGGGAAAACTTGCAGACTGTCAGATCCGGATCAAAATGCAGGGATTCGGCGGCGTCGGGCTTTCCGAAATGCAGGATTCTGAGACGGGCGAATCGATAGAAAACCTGCGATTCTACATCAATGGTGACCCCCAATTGGTTTTCCCGCTTTACGAGTTGATCTTCAACCACGTATCACACGTGGAGATCCAGGCAAAAGAGACCCCAATTGCGGGCGCTGCAATGCAGACGATGACGAATATGCAGCTCAGTCTCCCGGATCCGGTCATCCTCAACAAAGACGTAATTCGCCCGGTAGGATTCGAGGAAAAGGAAGCGATGGTTCCTTATAATAAGAAATCATTCCCCGGCTATCGGCTGTTAACCGAGTATTTTGCTTTTCCTTATAAATTTTTGTTCTTTGATGTCCATGGATTTGATCAGGCGGCTAGGAAGAAATTCGGAAGTAATTTCGATCTGGTCATTCATTTGAAGGATGTGATACCGCCGCGGGCGCCTATTGAGCAGGATACTTTTATGCTTGGATGTACTCCAATCATTAATCTCTTTGACCGGACGGCAGACCCAGTCTATCTTTCGCAGCAAAAGTACGAATATCAGATCTACCCGGATGTTCATCATCAAACAACGACGGAGGTTTATTCGATCGGAGAGGTCTATACAACCGATTCGACGACGAATACTACCCGCGAGTTTCTGCCTTTCTATTCGACAAAACACATTACTGATGAAGGTGAAGACAAAGTTTATTGGTATGGTAATCGGCGTGCGTCTCAAAAACCCGATGATAATGGCACGGAGATGTTTATCACGCTGGTCGATCTAAAGTTTGATCCCCGCGTACCCGCGGAGGAAGTGATCACGATAAAATGTACGTGCACCAACCGGGATCTCCCGTCCCGACTTCCCTTCGGAAGAAAGGAAGGTGATTTTGAGATCGAGGGCACGGCACTTGTTTCCAGAATAAGATGTCTGACAAAACCGACCGATACCATCAGACCGGCGCGAAGGCGCGGTGCACACTGGCGGCTCATTTCGCATTTAAATCTAAATTATCTGTCGCTTATCGAAAACGAAGACGGCACCCCCGAATCGCTCCAGGAAATTTTGCAGCTCTATAATTTCACCGACTCGGCAGCGATACATAAGCAAATACTTGGAATTACCGGGATCGAAAGCAAGAAGGTCGTCCGCAAAATAGGCAATCAGATAGGCGCAGGATTTGTACGGGGGATCGAAACCACACTCCAATTCGACGAAGAAAAATATGTCGGAAGCGGCCTGTATTTATTTGCTTCGGTTCTTGAAAGGTTCCTCGGATTATATAGCTCGCTGAATTCGTTTAATCAATTGGTTGTAAAGACCGAGCAAAAAGAAGAGATATTAAAAAGATGGACGCCGAGAACGGGGGATCGCGTCCTGCTCTAGCGAGATAAATATTGTTTAAATTAAGGGGAAAATGTCAGAGAAAACTACAAAAGAACGGTTATACGAAGAACCCCACAGGTTTGATTTTTTTCAGGCCATTCGATTGCTCGAAAAGATATTTCCTGACCGCATCCCCCTCACACGTGGAACTACTCCGAAAAATGAAGTTGTAAGATTACGCGGAAACCCGTCACTTAGGTTTCCGCCCAGCCAGATAAAGTCTATTGATGACGTTTACGACGAACACGCAGACGAAGAGCGTGTCGAAATGATGGTCAACTTCATGGGACTTGTCGGGATCGTCGGTGTACTTCCTACTCACTATTCTGAATTGATCGTCGATAGGGCCCGATATAACGATAGAGCGTTTCATGCTTTTACGGATATCTTCACTCACCGCGCGGTTTCAATGTTTTTTCGGGCATGGGAGAAATATCGCTTTCCGGTCCAGTACGAACGCGGAAATGATGATTTTACAAATTATTTGTTTGACTTTATCGGCCTCGGTACCAAGGGATTGCGCGACAAAATGGGGCTCGACGACGAGGGGATCCTTCCCTACAGCGGTTTGATAATTCAGAAACCGCACTCGGCAGTCGCTGTTGAACAAATTCTTTCTGACTATTTCCGGATTAAGGCAAAAGTACGACAATTTTACGGTCAATGGTTAGATTTAGATTCTGAAAGTATCACGCAGCTGAGCCGCACTAATAGTGTGCTCGGCGAAAGTGCGATTATAGGAACAAGAATTTGGGACCAACAGTCAAAATTCAGGCTCATTCTGGGACCCATGTCTCTCGTTCAATTTCAATCCCTTTTGCCGAATGGAAGCGGTCACAAATCCCTGCGCTCTTTAGTGAGTTTTACCGCCGCTAAAGAACTTGACTATGACGTCAAACTCGTACTAGAGGCAAAACAGGTTCCAGGCGCGATCTTGACTACACGCGCGATGCGTCGACCGATGCTTGGCTGGACGTCTTGGTTAAAGTCCGAACCGTTTGAAAAAGATGATGATCAGGTAGTTTTACAGATGAATTAGTCCTTTATTCATTATATTTGACAGAAGTTATAGAAACCGGGGGTTTTAAGTGCTACAAACCCTTGCCAGCGAATTTGAAGATCTTGAATTCCAGGCATTTTCTTGTTTCTAAATTAAAAAATTTTAGGAGAAATCGAAATGAACGTAAATTTAAAATCTTTGGTTGGCAGATTAAACGATACTTGCCGTGGAACATTAGAAGATGCGGCTGGTTTGTGCCTTTCGCGCACAAACTATGACGTTGAGATCGAGCATATTTTAATGAAATTGCTTGAACGCGATGATACCGATCTTCATAAGATCTGCCGTCATTTCGAAGTTAATGTCGATAGATTGACCAAGGATGTAAATACCTCACTTGACCGGCTTAAGTCGGGAAATACACGCACACCCGGTTTAAGTGAACGTATTCCCCGCTGGGTACAAGAGGCGTGGCTAAAAGCGTCCATCGACTTTGGCTCAGCACGCGTGCGGTCCGGGCACCTTATCTTGTCGATGCTTGAAGATGAAAGCATGGCTCGTATCGCGCGTGACATCTCCAAAGAATTTTCGCACATTTCGGTAGAGGCGCTTCAAAATGATTTTTCAAACGTTACCGCCGATTCTGCAGAACAATATGAAGCTGTAGCATTGGGCGAGGCGTCAGGTGTATCCGGTGACGGTCAGGTTGCAAGCGGTGTACCGGGTAAAACAAAGTCGCTTGATCAATATACAGAAGATCTCACCCAAAAGGCGCGTGAAGGAAAGATCGATCCGATTCTCGGCCGTGATTTTGAAATTCGCCAGATCGTAGACATTTTAACCCGCCGTCGACAAAATAATCCGATCCTTACGGGTGAAGCTGGCGTTGGGAAAACTGCGGTAGTCGAAGGGTTTGCACTCAGAATTTCTCAGGGCGATGTTCCTGACCCGCTCAAAAATGTCGCAGTTCGAACCCTTGACCTTGGCTTGCTTCAAGCCGGTGCGGGCGTAAAAGGCGAATTTGAAAACCGTCTGAAATCAGTGATCGACGAAGTTAAATCATCGCCGCAGCCGATAATTATGTTTATCGATGAAGCGCATACGATGATCGGCGCGGGCGGCGCTGCCGGACAAAACGATGCGGCAAACCTTTTGAAACCTGCCCTTGCCCGGGGTGAACTTCGCACGATAGCGGCTACGACATGGGCCGAGTATAAAAAATATTTCGAAAAAGATCCGGCACTTGCCCGCCGTTTTCAGGTAGTAAAAGTGGAAGAGCCGGACGAAGAAAAAGCGATCGGGATGATGCGCGCTATCGGCGGGAAAATGGAAGAACATCACAATGTTCGAATTCTCGACGAAGCGATCGTCGATTGTGTAAAGCTCTCACACCGCTATATTACCGGGCGTCAGCTTCCCGACAAATCGGTTAGCGTTTTGGACACAGCTTGCGCGAAAGTCGCGATCGGTCAGGGAGCCACTCCCGCCGCGATCGAAGATGCAACAAGAAGCATTGACCATATGTCACGCGAAGTTGAATCGCTTGAGCGCGAAGAGATTACCGGCACTGACCATGCGGAAAGACTGGAAGAACTCAAAGCAAAACGAAGCGTAGTGGAAGCGCGACTTGAAGCACTTAGCGGTCAGTGGGAGAAAGAGAAAGAATTGACCAAAAAGATCCGCGACTTACGTGTTCAGCTTGAATCGTCACGGACAGATGCGAACGGTTCTTCAAATACGGCTTCAGGAGTTCCAACGGAATCAGCAGCCGCTGCCACTGCTGAAGACACCGGCGAAGTAACCTCGGAAACATCTTCATCGGCTGACGCCGCCGGAACCGCAACGGCTCCCGAAACAGGTTCTCCGATCGATGTTGACGCACTCCGCGAAGAACTTAAGCAGGCAAATGCTGAACTCAAAGAATTACAGGGCGAAGATCCGTTGATGTCGCCGGTAGTTGATTCGCAGGCGATCGCAGAAATTATTTCCGGCTGGACTGGAATACCTGTCGGCAAAATGGTCGCTGATGAAATTCTTCAAATAATGAAACTTGAAGAAACACTTGGCGAACGTGTTTTGGGACAGGATCACGCATTGGCAGTCATTGCTGAACGAGTCAAAACTTCGCGAGCCGGTTTAACTGATCCGAAACGTCCGATCGGTGTGTTCTTGCTCGTCGGGACCTCGGGTGTAGGTAAAACCGAAACAGCTTTGGCACTTGCCGATACGTTGTACGGCGGTGAAAGAAATCTGATCTCGATAAATATGAGTGAATATCAGGAGTCACATACGGTTTCGAGCTTGAAAGGATCGCCTCCGGGATACGTAGGCTACGGTGAGGGCGGTGTATTGACAGAAGCTGTTCGCCGCAAACCGTACTCTGTCGTTTTACTTGATGAAGTCGAAAAAGCTCACTCCGATGTAATGGAACTCTTCTATCAGGTTTTTGACAAAGGTGTTCTTGAAGATGGTGAAGGCCGTGAGATCGATTTTAAAAATTGTATTATTCTCCTGACCTCCAATGTTGGGACGGATCTGATCATGTCGCTAAACGCCGATCCAGACACCCGACCGGATCCGGCCGGACTCGAAGAAGCGATCCGCCCCGAACTCGTAAAAGCGTTCAAACCCGCATTATTAGGGCGTATGGTGACAGTTCCGTTCTATCCGATCGCCGACGATGTTCTGAAGAAGATCGTAAAACTCCAGCTTGGAAAAATAGAAAAACGCATTTTAAATAATCACAATGCGCAATTTTCCTATGACGATGCCGTCATAGAAACGGTGGCAAAGCGATGTACTGACGTCGATAGCGGCGCACGAAACGTCATCAATATCCTGACGGGTTCGCTTTTGCCGGAAATGAGCGGCGAGGTTTTATCAAAAATGGCTACCGGTGAAGGAGTTTCTAAAGTTCACGTCTCGGTTGGGAGTGACGAAAATTTTGTATACGACATAAAGTAGACACGAAATTCAGTAAATCAGGTCTCCCACGGGAGGCAAAATCCGGAAGTTAAATAACTCGATATTAATCGAAGATATTTGTAGGTACGATCACTATGGCAATGACACAGGAAGACAGATTTCTCAAATTCACTTCCCCGATTGGAGAGGACGTCTTATTAATAAATAAAATAAGAGCAACTGAGGGTCTGTCGCAACTTTACGAGATTGATATCGAGCTTTTGTACGATGAGGAAAATGATGACGGTTTTCAGGTAACTACCCACGATATCACCAAGATCCTGGGTCAATCCGTCAGTATAAGCATGCAACAGCCTGATACCGGTGCCCGGCTCTTTCTTGGAAGCGTATGCCGCTTTACGCAGCTCCATCGGGATCGCAGATTTACTTATTACGGAGCAAAGATCGTACCCCACATTTGGAAACTAACCCAAAATTTTCAAAGCCGGATATTCCAGCAAATGTCCGTTCCGGACATCCTAAAAAAGGTTTTGGAAGGATACGAGATAAAGGATCAGTTAAAGGCCGAATATAAACCTCGAAATTACTGCGCCCAGTATAGGGAAAGTGATTTCGATTTTATTTCCAGGATCATGGAAGATGAAGGTATTTATTATTACTTTGATCATTCCGGCGAAAAGGAAAAAATGGTTTTGCGCGACGATTATCTGACTCCGGAAGATTGTCCGAATAAGTGTGATGTCCCAACCTATGACATTGACCTCGATATTCACGAAACATGGGAGAGTAACGTTAAGCAGTGGTATATTGACTACAATTTGATAAGCGGCAGTTACGAAACATGGGATTATCAGCTGC
>JBGTEI010000341.1:0-5208 GCA_041747875.1 Pyrinomonadaceae bacterium
TTTCGCCAAGCCGATCGTCCCGACGCAAAAGCCAATGTGTTCCAAGTAAGATGGGTAGAACGAGTGCGGCAACAGCGATGAGTTCGCCAAACCCGCGGCGTGCATAGTCGGCGAGTTTGAAATCAGGCGTATTCTGAATAAGCTGCATTCCACCAAATAAATACGGGATCTGAATGATCACAAATATTAAGAAAAGCAGATTTATCAGTCCCAGAACGATCCCTATCTCGACGGATCCAAGGGTAAATATTCCCGGAAGGATAGAATTGTTGACTTCCTGGAAATCCCATTTTTTCTTTTCAACAGCCGGCGCCGAATCAATTTTCTCGCCTTCGCTTCGGTTTGAACTTTCAAACGTTTCTTCAGATCGCTCAGCGGGTTTTGATGCAATTAATCCGACGCCGATCACCGAAGCACGCATATATCCTGCAACGATCCAGCTGACGATCCCAATTGTTGCCGCATGAATTACGATTTCCGGATTTACCTGAATTGTATTTTGTATAAGGCCTTCAAAAACGGCATCAGCCGCCATAAAAAGCACTCCGAAAACGAACAGGATCGGAAGTGCGATCGCGATTCCTTTCGCGATCGAAAGCAGATCTTTTGAGAATCCGCTTTTTGAAATAAAATTCCACTTTACATCCGCCGTCAAAAGTACAAGCGGACCAAAAAAGACACTAAAACCCGTAAAGACCGCCGACGCAAAATAATGCATGACTCCCGCGATCCCGGTTTTTATCTGTAAAGCAGATAAAGTTTGCACCGCCAGAATTATCAGGATCGCCAGGATGTTGAAACCTATTAGCTGCGCAGAGTCACGCACTATAAAAGTAAAAGAAAAGAAAATTACGGCGGCATGAAGCGCCACTGTCTGCGAGTTTAACTTTTCGGGATCACACCTGAAAACTATCGCGAGCAATGCCAACACCAAAAGGGTAAACCAAATAAATACATTTATTCCTAAGGACGCCTCGCGAAAGAGAATGTCTGCTAAAACCCCAAGCAAAACAGCTGCCTGCAAAATTCGTAATCCTGTCTTCGTTTTCTCGTTCATAACTTTTGTTTGGCGCGTCCGCAAGATCCGGTGAAGTATTTAGTGAACCGATGCCTTCGTTTTCCGCGGAATCACTGCTGATTTCAACGGCTCAACGTCTGGAAAAGAACCGCGCCGAAAGAATATCTTTTCAGCGATCTTTCGGCCAAACCTTCCTCGCAAAATAAAGAAAGCCGCCTCGAGGAATATTTGATAGCTGAATGCTTTCAAAACGTTTCTCATAAAAAGGCGCGTTGTGAATTTTGCCCGAAACATCTCGCCGGAATAGTTAAGCAATACCTTCGCGTCGCCGTTCTCCATACGCTTTAGTACAATTTCGGCGGCAAATTTCGAGAGCCGCATACATGGATCGAGTCCGCCCGCCGTAAGCGGAGAAACCGCACCTGCCGCGTCTCCGATCAACAAACCGCTTTTGCTCGCGATCTTTTTTAATACTCCGCCAACCGGAATTCGGCCGCCTCGCGTTTCCATTAATTCTGCATTCTCGAGGCTGACGAATTTTGGCGCAATTTCTTTCTTAAACTCCTTTAAGGCTTTACGAGGGTCAAATCTGGAAGGATATCCGCCGACTCCAACATGGCTTTCCTCGCCGTCATTTGTGATCCACGCCAGATAGCCGGGGGAAAGTTTTGCATCGAGAAAACAATGAAGACGCGGACCATCTTCAAGCGGCACTCCCCTATAAACTTCTTCGTAACCGACGATCCATTCTTTATTTTCATCAAGTCCGAGATCTTTCGCGACGCGCGAACGTGCGCCGTCTGCTCCGATCAGGACCTTTGTTTTTATAGCAGTTCGACGAGTTCCTTTTTCGAGATAAACGTTGAAGGAATCGCCCGTTGCGTCACGTTCAATGATTTGGGGCTCTTCTCGCTTATCACCGACCCGGTCACTATCGTATCCGGTACTGATGTTATCTGTTTTCGAATCGAGGGGAGCCACTCCCACATATCTCGTTCCACTAATGAACTCGACGCCGAGTTCCAAACATTCTTTCAAAAGTGTGTTATACAAAACGCCCATCTTGCCGACACGAAACTCTGCTTTTTCGCTCGTCATTTCAAATGATCTCAATTTTGGCGAATAAAGCGTCACATCGCTGATCGCCTTTCCGAGTGTTTCCGGCGGAAATTCAAAATCCTCAAATGTTTTTCGGACAAAGATTCCCGTTGTATGAACGCCTTTTGTCAGATCTTCCTTGCGGTCAACCAATAAGACCTTCGCATTTCCGAGTGCAAGCAGTTTCCCGCACTGCAAACCCGCAAGTCCCGCACCGATTATTACAACGTCAAATTCTTTCATATTCAGATCGTCCAATTTCTTAACCAATTGGTGAACGGACTTGTCGCTCGATATTTGCACCGGTCAACTTTTCGTATGCATCTGCCAGAGCCCCTTTTCGTGCTTGATCTGTCTCACGTCTAATTTCACTCCGCAGTGAATCCGCGTTTACGATCGGAGAAACCAGACGGAGAAGCTCTGTTTCGTGCTGAATAGTTTCGTAACTTCCCGATCTCAATCTTGCGAGTGAGTGTTCGATCTCCAGGTTTATGACGGCAGGTGTGATGAGGCTAAAAAGTCCGGTAATGACTATAGTTCTGATCAATACGGCCCTTTCAAAAACCGGCTTCGCACGATCAAGTGAACGAAATGCATGAACTAAATAGACTGCCGACGACAGGAAAGGAACGAATCCAAGAACGCCGATAAAAATGATAAGTCCGGCAATAGTTACCGGGAGTATTATAATTCCGACGCCGAAAGAAATGATCCCTCCGACAAAGAATAACCCGGCCAATGGTCCGTTTAGCGCCCTGAGTTTTGCGCCCCAGATCAATGATGCCATCAGCGCCATTATTGAAACAAAACTGAGCAAATAAGCAAAGGGTTTGAGAACCGCCAAGTACGCACTCGATCCCCAAAGTTCGCTCGTTTTGAAAATCGCAGGGTCAGCCGAGAAGCACAGTACCGGTAAGATCACACCAAATATCCAATCAAAAACTTTTTGTTTATTCGTTACTCCTTTTTGAAACTGTCTTCGCCAAAATGTCTTATTACCTGAAGCAAAATCACATTTTTCGTCTAACTTTAGTTTTTCCATAGTTGTCCTTTCGCGTTTGTCTTACTCTTATAGCCGCAATAATTCCGCAAACCGTCGCGCGAAAAACGGAATTCCCGTTTGCTTGATTCTTATGCTTTAACCGCCTTGATCAAGGCTTCCATATGATCTAAATACTTCTCAAGAGCGTTCCTTCCCGCCTTTGTGATCTTGTACTCGGTAAGAGGCTTGCGCGATTTGAAGGTCTTTTCACACACCAAATAGCCCGCTTCCTCGAGTTTTCTTGCATGCACGCTGATATTCCCGTCTGTTGTATTGAGCAAAGTCTTTAGCTCGCTAAACGAAAGCTTCTTGTTTGCCGAAAGAGCTGAAATGATCCCAAGCCGCATTCTTTCGTGGATAACTTTATCGAGCTCATTCGATACATTTTCGGCGGCCTTTTCGGTCCTGAGCGCCTTTAGTTCCTGAGCTGTATTATCGCCCTTTTCATCTTCTGCTAGTGCCAAATTTCCTTTTCCCATAATCTTATCCGCCGTATTTTCTCGCGATCACAAAACCAAAAACTATATGCAGTCCGCCAAATCCAATTCCCATCATAAGGTCGCCGTAGACAGCCGGTAAAAATACCGAGATCGCTCCAAGCGCGATAAAGAGCCAGCCAAGTATCGGTACCGCGCGGACCGAATATGCTCCGCCTGAGACGACAGCCGTCCCATAAAGCGTAAGCCAAACCGTTGGCAAGATCCCAAATGATCCGTTTAAGTATAAAAGTGCAGTAAGAATTACTCCGGCAATGAGCGGCGGCGCAAAACCGCGTGCAAATTTCTTCGCGGGCGCTGAAGTGAGCGGTGTTTCGGCAAGTTTTGATTTCTGCCACATCATCAAAAGGCCGATCGAAAAGGCAAGGATCGCTTCGACGAGCCAGGTGACCAACCATCCGCGATAAGTCGGCTGCATGCCCGCGACAATGCTCGCACCGATCGCCGTTGCGCCCATTAGAACCCCGCCGTATCCCGGAACGGCGGTAAATTCCGTCGAACGCTGCATCGCATCGCGGATAAACTCCAGATTATCGATCGCCCTGCCATGCAGGCTTGGCGGTTCGTCTGTCACATTCTCATCTCTTTTTAGTTTGTGGATCGCCATGTTGTATTTGAATCTACACGAAAGTAATTTCACATGTCAAGTACTTTATGATATAAAGCATTAAACGGTTCTAGTTTCCGGTTTTTCTAAACGCGCCTAATTTGAAACTTCAAATTCAAGACACAAATTTGTGATTTTAGTCGGTGAAACCGATGACATATTTGTAGCCCACGTTGCAAACCGTGGGAAGATTGGAAATATTGATTTAAGCCATTGAAAATGGCGACATAAAGAGCGTATGTCGTGGTTTTCAACCACTCATGATAATGGCCCGAACTATTCCCACGGTTTGCACCGTGGGCGGCGAAGCGGGGGGTATTCCGCCATTTTCATTGGCTTGGAAAACACAGCACTTTACTTAGTTTTTTGTTTGATGACCTTTTCGAGGTACGGCGCCGCTATCGGCTTCTCAAGTGTTGGCAAAAACATATAACTTCCGACGATCAGAGATCCGAGTAATATCCCAACCGCAAATTTGAACGGGAATTTGGCGTCGCGCCAGACGAAATAGATCGCAAAAAGTAACAAAATTGCGGCCGGAAGGATCGTCCAGTAGTGATTCAGCAGTCCAAAAGTATTTGCCAGGGTGAGCGCGAAAAAGTTCGAATCATACATCAGCGGCTGCCAGAAAGAATTGTGCGGAAATTGAAGTGCGGCCGGCGCGAAAGAGTATGTCAACATCGGGATCGTGCAGAGAATAAAAGACGCGGTAAACAGCGTTCCTCTACCGATGCTTGAATAATCCTCGATCTCGCCGTCAAAAAATGAATCGAGAAGGAGCGGAATAATTATGATCAAATGTCTTGCTCCGATGGAATCTCCGCCGTAAATTCCTGAGAAGCCGATGATCGCGACAAGTGTAAAGAAAATTGTCACCAGTTTTACGCGCTGCCGGCGGAATCCGCGGTCGGGCGAATCAAATGCTGCAAGAACCGCAAATATCAAG
>JBGTEI010000342.1:0-10581 GCA_041747875.1 Pyrinomonadaceae bacterium
AGACGAACCAAATATCATCGGGCGGCGCCCTTCAAGAGGTTGGGCGACGTGGTTTGGCTCGGCAAATGCACTCGATTACGCTACGACGCTGACAATTAGATTAAAACCAGTCGGCGAAAACTCAACCCGTGTGACATTTGATTACTTGATAAGACACGGGATGCTAAATAAGGGTGACCGGAATCTCGTAAGGCAGGAAGCAAAAACGATCGCCGCAATCTCAAAAACACACGCGATCGAAAAAATGTGTTCGGTCTGTGAAACAGAATCGACCGATGATTCAAAGTTTTGCCGAAAATGCGGTGCTCCTTTGACCGCAGAGCAGTCAGAACTTGAAGTTTTGAGGATCTTGGCTGAGACTCGGGCGGCAAAATCCTCGATAGTTTATTCTTCAATAATGACGCCGATCGCTGCGATCGTTAGTTTTGCATTCATTCTGGTCTATTCCCTGGGCTTGATGAGACCAAAGGCGGCCGTGTTTCTGCTGATCCTTTGCGGATTGGGTTTGCTGACGGGGTTAATTTCCTCATTTTTCGCCTGGAACCGCTTAAGGCGCGCGTTGGCAACGACGGAATCGGGCGAACCGCATATTCCGCGAAGTTTTCCTGAGGCCCGCAACGAAAAGACACCAAAAGAATTACCTTCGCGAAACACAGGTGAATTTCCGGAATTACCGCCTCAAAGGGTTCCGGCATCTGTTACCGAAGGAACGACCAATTTGCTCGATGGCGAATTGACCAAGACCCGGGAAAGGGAAAAAGTGCCGGTTTCAAAAAACCGAAATACAAATAATTTTGATTAAGGGTTTTGGTTCGGAACTCGGAATAACGTAATAAATTCTCAGGCGTAAGTTTTTTACGATCGGCCGTAATACGAAATACGAAACGTTTTATAAATGCATCCTCGAATTAAGCAGCTGAAAGAGAAAAAGTTGGTGGGCATCCGAAACAAGATGTCATTTTCTGATAATACGACGCTGGAATTGTGGAGAAGTTTTATACCCAGGCTTGGGGAAATAGAAAACAGGATCGGCACCGATCGTTATTCGATCCAGGTTTATCCGCCATTGTTTTTTGCCAGTGTTGACCTCAATACAGAATTTGAAAAATGGGCGGCGATCGAGGTTACGGATGAGACCATTCTTCCAGATTGGATGGAAGGTTTTACTTTACATGAAGGAACATATGCGGTTTTCGACTATAAAGGATCGCCAAACGATGCTGAAGAAACTTTTAAATACATTTTCGGAAAGTGGCTTCCGAATTCAGAATATATATTAGATCAAAGACCTCATTTTGAAATACTCGGTGAAAAGTATAAAAATGACAGTGCTGATTCGGAAGAGGAAATTTGGATACCTGTATTGCCGAAATGATAGTAGGATAAAAGAACTTAGATTCGAGCTAGCTAAAAGATGCGTGGTGAATTTGCTTTCAGTCTGCATCTTTTCTATTTTGATAAGCAAAGGAATTTTCAACACAATATGGGATCTGTAGAAAACAGCGCGATCGTCTCAATAATCATGGGGAGCACATCCGATTGGGAGACGATGAAAAATGCCGCCGATATTTTGAGTGATTTCGGTGTCGAACATGAATCGAGGGTCGTTTCTGCCCATCGTACGCCCGATCTGCTATTTGAGTTTGCCAAAGGTGCCGAAGGTCGCGGAATAGAAGTAATTATTGCCGGAGCCGGCGGTGCTGCACACCTTCCCGGAATGTGTGCATCGCAGACGGTTTTACCCGTTCTTGGTGTTCCGGTAAAAAGCAAAGCTCTTTCAGGAATGGATTCACTTCTTTCTATCGTTCAGATGCCGGCAGGAATTCCGGTCGGAACGATGGCGATCGGCGAAGCGGGTGCAAAGAATGCCGCGCTTCTTGCGGTTTCGATCCTTGGTAATTCAAGGCCTGATCTTCGAGACAAACTTAGAAAATATCGCGAAGATCAGTCTTCAGCTGTCATCAAAAGCGAACTTAAATAGCGACGGAGAATGAATGTTTAGAATCGTATTGGGTATATTCGTTGGGGTGATAGCGGCATCTTTGGTCTTTTTTGGCTTTCAAATGGTGAATGTTTCTCTCTTTCCCATGCCAAAAGGGGTTGATCTCTCAAATCAGGAAGGAATGAAGAAATTCATCGCCGAATTGCCGTCTACGGGATTTATTCTCGTTCTGGCGGGTTATGCTGCGGGTATGCTTGTAGGTGGTTTTATTGCGAGGAAAATTTCGCGACATGCCAACGTCGGCGCGCCGATAGTCATCGGCGGGATCTTTTCAGTAGGTTGGATCATGAATGTTCTAAGCATTCCGCATCCGGTTTGGGTAGTCGTCGCCGGAATATTTATCTTTTTACCATTTACATATTTAGGGCACCGATTGGCTGCCGACTAAACTCAAATAATTTTGATCAATCCCGGTTCAATAATTGGAATTTTTGGAAGCGGACAGCTTGGACGCATGTTTGCGCTTGAAGCGCGCAAAATGGGTTTTCGCGTCGCAACATTTTCGCCGGGCGCTGATACTCCTACGGGAAGAGTTTCGGATTTCGAGATCACTTCGGATTATGAGGATCTCGAACGCGTCGAAGAATTTGCAAAGTCGGTCGACGTTGTTACTTTCGAATTTGAAAATATCCCGTCGGCAACGATCGAAACGGCATCCCGTATCGTTAATGTTCATCCCGATGGCGAGGTTTTGCATATTACACAAAACCGGCTTCGGGAAAAAACTTTCCTTTCCGAAAATGGATTTCCCGTCGCACCATACAAACACATTTCTACTATCGACGATCTTTTTCGCGCGGTAGATAAGATCGGAATGCCGTGCGTTTTGAAAACCGCCGGCTTTGGCTATGACGGAAAGGGTCAAAGCAAGATCGAATCCAATTCCGATATCGAAAATTCTTTTGAGAAGCTTTCAGCAAATGAATGCGTGCTTGAAGGATTTGTTGATTTCGAAAAAGAAGTATCGGTAGTTTGTGCGCGGGACAAAAAGGGAAATTTTGTCCATTACGGCGTGATCGAAAATGATCATGTAAATCATATTTTGGACTTATCATTTGCGCCTGGAAACGTTTCGCAGGAAACGAAAAAAGATGCGATTGAGATCGCCCGCGGAATTGCCGAAAAGTTTAACTACGTCGGGACGATTTGCGTTGAATTCTTTGTTATGGAAAATGGCGGACTGATTGTTAATGAGATCGCTCCGCGTCCGCATAATTCGGGTCATTTAACTTTTGATTCTTCGTGTGTCACATCGCAGTTTGAACAGCAGCTACGGGCAGTTTGCGGAATTCCGTTTGGTTCCACGGAGTTTTCGAAACCCGTCGCGATGGCGAATTTACTTGGCGATCTATGGGAAAACGGTGAACCAAATTGGGAATGTGCACTCAAAGATGGGAATGTAAAACTTCACTTATACGGCAAAGATGACGCACGGCCGGGACGAAAGATGGGACATTTGACGGCGGCTGGAGAAACCACTGAAGAAGCCGTTAGCGCGGTATTTCGTGCCCGGGAAGTATTGTCATAGTCACGTCCCGACTTGAGAAACATAAGAAAGTACCAAGTCCGAAGTTCGTGTCCGTAGCCCGACTGTCAGGAAGGGCTTCTGCGAGCGTTGTCTGTGTTTCCGCAGCCCGCCTGTCAGGAAGGGCTTCCTTGGAGAATCGCCCACTTATGCGCAGCCTAAAATGTCGGGAAATCTTAACTTGCCGGAGGACGATCCATAATAAGGAGCCGATTACACTTCACATCGGAGCCACGCTCACGGAAGCCCTTCTTGACAGGCGGGCTGCGGACACGATTATTTAGAATCTCTTTGCGAGTGAGATCCCGAGTGCAACGCCAATAAATCCTGTCAGAACACTTAGAAATAAATATCCAAAGGCCAAAGCGTAGCGGCTGTTTGTTACGAGATCCCAAATTTCGAGTTCGAATGTGGAGAAGGTCGTAAACGCACCAAGAAATCCTACCAATATCAGTAGCCGAATATTTTCACTTACGAGAATTTTGTCTGCAAACACAACGAGTAAAAATCCGATCAAAAATGAGCCGAGGATATTTACAAAAAACGTGTGAAACGGAAACTTTCCAAATGAGGATTCAAGCGGCGAAATACTGATCAGGTATCGCGCTACGGAGCCAATGGCGCCACCGAGCGCAACCGAACATATCCTCAATAAAGTACTTTCCATAACTATTCTTCGCCATTTCCATTTAGCGCATTGATTATAGTTTACAAAAACTGATTTTTCTATTCGTGGTTTCTTCCTAGCGGAAGACTTTATTGTTAGACTATCGGGAGTCTTAAAAAGAATCAGAGAAACTTTGGAGAAAACTCCAAAGCGTTGAATTTACATCCTATAGATCTTTTAAAAGATGAATTCACAATTCAATTTATTGGCGGACGGAACTCGTACAAACGTGGGGAACAATTACAAAATCGGAACAGCGATCGGGAAAAGCGTGACGAAAATTCTTCGTTTACACGCTTTGCTTTTTGTTTTTATGGTTCTCTTTAGCGCCGCTGTAAACTCTCAAAACAAATACGAAAATCGAATAATAGAACGTGTCGATATAACGTTCGAAGGTGACGACCGTGATCTGTCTGCGTCCGAACAGTTTCGATCATTGGCACGAGAAGAGGTTGGCGAGCAGTATTCGGCAGTTAAGATTCGTAACGCGCTTGATGAATTGTATAAGACCGGACGGATCGTTTCAGTAAAGGTTGAAGCGACAAATTTTGAAGACGATAAGGTTTTGCTTCGTTTTATTGTTAAAAGGAAGACGCTTGCCAAGAAGGTTTCCGTAACGGTTGAAGATGCGATAGGAGAACCCGTTACCGAACAGGAACTGCTGCTTAGACTCAATTTGTTGGCAGCGGGGAGTTCGATCTCTGAAAGGGTACTGATCGAGAATGCCAACTCGATTCTCACATATCTACGTGAACGCGGGTATTACGACGCCGAAGTTACTTATGATCAAAAACTGATCGGGAACGCTATCGATACGGAAGTCATTTTTGACGTCAAACCAAAAACGCAGGCAAAGATCAGGAATTTTGAGATCGATATCGGGAAATTTGATGATACGGCCGTAAAAGCGGACCTGCAGCTGCAGCCGGGCGAACCATTTTCTCTTCAGAAGCTGATGGAAGATGTTGAAAAAGTCAGAACGGCATTGCGCGAAGAAACGTTCCTTGCACCGATCATGGACGAGCCGCGGATCGTTTATGACAGCGATAAGAATTTGATCGACATTGAGCTGAGGGGAAATCCCGGGGCGAAGGTAAATGTTGTCGTCGACGCCGGTGATGTGAAGGTCGGAGAGAAAACACAGGCAAAGCTTCTTCCGATCAAACGGGAGGGTACGATCGATTATGCGGCGATCGTGGAAGGCGAACGTAGGCTCGAAAGTTATTATCAGGAACGGGGCTACTTCTTTGCAACGGTCACTCCGTATTGTTCAGTTAAGCCCGAATTCGGACCTGATGAAGCCAGCGAAACGGAAAACGAAACGGAACTTCTGTGTACGGCGCTAAGCGGCGCGGAACTAAATGACAAGGAAGTCGAAGTTAAGTATGAGGTGGATCTCAATCGCCGTTTGAAACTGATCTCGATAAGGCTTGAAGGAACCGATAAATTTACGATCCCGGAAATTCAGGGTGTTCTTGAATCTCAGGAAGCAAGCCTGCTCGGATTTATTCCATTTTTTGGCTATGGAAATGGCTACACGAGTTCAGATCTTTTGTTGAAGGATAAGGATACGGTTGAATCATTGCTTCGCGAATTAGGCTACCGCAGCGCGCGGGTCGGGATCAAACAAGGTGTGTCGCCGGAAGGCGAGGATCTGATAATTACGTTTGTTGTACGCGAAGGAATTCCGACTCTTATTGAAGACGTCGAAATCGAGGGAAATACAAGCTTTTCGGAAGACGTTTTGCGGAAAGAACTTCCGGAGCTTGTTGGTAAAAATTACTCGCGCGCAAGAGCGCGAAACGGTGTCAAGAAACTCTCGGAGTATTACGCGAATCTTGGTTATTTTGACGCACGGGTCACTTATGCGACTACCGAATATCCGAACGAAGATGACGCTACTGAGGATAAGATCAAGATCACCTACCGTGTCGAGAACGAAGGAAAAAAGGTGATCGTCAACCGGGTTTTGATCAATGGAAATGAAGATACAAAGACAAGCGCGATCCTCAAAGCGATCGATATAAAACCCGATACGGGTTTGCGCATCGCAGATATATTTTCGAGCGAACAAAATCTATATGCAACGGACGCATTTGAACGGGTTGAGATAAAGCCGGAGCCGGCCGGCGAGACCCCGGACGGAGAGAATCGTCAAACGGATGTGATCATAAATGTCGAAGAGAAAAAACCCCGACTGATAACTTACGGCGGAGGATATTCGACCGATGTCGGATTGAGCGGGTTTTTTGACATCAGGCACTTTAATTTGTTTGGCAAATTGCAGCAGGGCGGCGCTCAGGTTCGCTGGAGTCAAAGAAGGCAGCTTGCCCAGGTCGATTTTTTCAATCCGCGATTTATTCCCGACGGTAAGAATGAAAACGGTCAGAAGCGCTATGCTCCGATCACGTTTACAGCTCAGTATCAGCGGGATTCAACTGTTACGCGATTTTTCCGGTCAACATTTGATCAAGGCACGTTCGGGATCGTTCAAAGGATCGACGAGAACGGTAATCCGATCGACGAATTTGGAAATACGGCCGGCGATCCGACAATAAATCGCTTCACAATTTCTGCTGAAACGAACCGCACGATCAGTAAAAAAGACCGAAGCATCTTGTTTGTAAAGTATCGATTTGAAGACGTCAGACTGTTCAGTTTTGAAAGTCTATTGATCAAAGAACTGCTGCGGCCGGACTCGAGAATTCGAATATCAGGATTTGGAGCGACCTTTGTCCGAGATACGAGGAAAAACTGCGCGATCAAATATACGATCCTAGATTTTATCGCAAAAGGAGAGCCGGGAGATCCATGCCGGTATAATGCGGGTGATCCGACCAATGGCGATTATCTGACTGCGGAATATAACGTTTCGCTTCCGGCGCTAGGGGCTAACATCGGGTTTAACAAATTACAGCTAAATTATAATCGGTACTATACATTTCCGAAGATCAAAACAACGCTTGCGGGAAGATTAGTTCTTGGTATGGCAAGTGTTTTTAATGGCGGAGATCGATTTTCACAGGTCCAGTTTCCGGGTTTAGCCGGTTCGCTTCCGATAAGCGAAAGATTTTTTGCGGGTGGATCGACGACCCTTCGCGGTTTTGATTTTGAATCTGCGGGTCCACGAATTGCGGTCGTCCCCCAAGGCATATTTCGAAATCAGCAGGGTGAGATCGTAACGCTAAACCCATTTACAATTCCTTTCGGTGGGAATGCTATGGCGATCGTAAATCTCGAAGCGAGAATTCCGGTATCGGAATCGCTGCGGGTCGTTCCGTTTTATGACGGAGGAAATATTTTTAACCGCGTGGGCGACATATTCAAAAAGAGCGACCCACCGGCAAACAATATTTTTGATCGGAATCTGCGGTCACTGTGGTCGCATACTGTTGGTCTGGGGCTTAGAATAAAAACGCCGATCGGTGGTGAATTTGCCGTCGACTACGGTTTTCTCCTGAATCCGCCGAGTTTTGTGATACCCCAACAAAATCCCCCTGACGCAATCTATCGATTACCTCAGGGGCAGCTTCATTTCCGTTTTTCTCAGGCATTTTAGCCCGGATTGTTATTTTCTTTAGGCGGAACGACATGCGTTTCATCCAGTTCAACTATCAGCGAATCATTGGCTGGCTGAACCGGGATTATGATCTCTGCTTGTTCGATCTCTTGAATATCAATATCATTTACACGGATCGTAGGAGACATTTTAATTTCGTTCAGTCTCTGCCGGTGTTCAACTTCCTGCAGCCGTTTTCTTTTTCTCTGCGCTTTCCTTCGTCCTTTGACTGCGTACATTGCCTTATCTGCTGCAATTATCAATTGATCAAGGGTTTCTCCGGCGATCGGATAGGTTGCAGATCCTAAACTCACACCTACATTAGCGATACCGCCGTTTCCGGTGTCGAGTTTATAATTGCGGACAGCTTTTTCCATTCTTTCGCTTAATTCGCGAACTTCTTCATTTGTCGTTTCCGGGATGATGGCGACGAATTCGTCACCCGCGTAGCGCGCGAGAAAATCATAATCCCGAAGCTGTCTGCGCATCACGGTAGAAATATCTTTCAGTAGTCTGTCTCCGGCTTTATGACCAAACGTATCATTGATCGCCTTGAATCCATCGAGGTCGAGCATTAGGATCTGGAAGTTTGAGTTATTTCTACGGGCTCTGGCGATCTCTTTTTCAAACTGGATCTGGAGGCTTCGGCCGTTTGGCAATGCGGTCATCGCGTCCGTCAACGCGCGGTTTTCTGTTTCTGCGTGACGAAGCGACGTGGAAATCGCGTCCGACGCGATTCGCGCAAGTGTTTCCAAAAGCCGCATATGCTCGTCTTCATAGGTATCCAATTCACAAGAATAAAGCGAAACGGCTCCGAGGAGTTTTTCGTTGGCGATCAAAGGAAGAGACGCCATTGACGTGTACTCCTGAATAAACTCCATTTGATAGAAAGAGAAATCAAGACCCGGATTAATATGGTAGATCGGCTGCCGTTTCTTGAGCGTATATCCGGTCGCTCCCTGACCTACTTTGATCTTTCGATTTTTTAAAGATTCATTGTGTTTACCCATCGCGTGTCGGGCGATAGCAACGTTCTTTGTCTCATCGAGCAAATAGATAACACATGTATCAAGCGGCACAAGTTCTGAGATCTTTTTCGCAAACAGGGTCAG
Organism: Pyrinomonadaceae bacterium; assembly: GCA_041747875.1. Taxonomy (GTDB): domain Bacteria; phylum Acidobacteriota; class Blastocatellia; order Pyrinomonadales; family Pyrinomonadaceae; genus Aridibacter. The sequence goes on from JBGTEI010000342.1 coordinate 8,866, forward strand.
CGTCTCGTCCATACTCAACGACGAACTGAAAACCCTTGCGAGCTCATAGAGCGTGAATACTTCACGGTTGGCCCGTTTTATCTGGTCGATGTAACTAAGCGATTTCTCTTCCGTTGGATCATTCGTCGGGATCTCTTTCTTATCGAGTTCGTAGGCGAGATTTTTTCTGTCAACTTTCGCCTCAAAATTCGTCAGATTTCGCATAAAGATATCGACGATCTTAGGATCAAACCGGGTGCCTGACGCACTTATCAAAAAGCGGCGGGCGTCTTCACGGCTAACGGACGGACGATAAGGTCGCGCACCGCGAAGTGTGTCATAGGCGTCTGCTACCGCAAGGATTCTTGCTGTCAGTGGAATATCTTCTTTCTCAAGTCCTTCGGGATAACCGCTACCATCCCACGATTCGTGATGGTATTTTACAGTCGAAATAACCGGGTATGGAAAATTGACGTTCTCAAGTATCGCTGCGCCAACCTGAGGGTGAATCTTCATTTTCTCCATTTCCGCAGGAGTAAGTCTTCCCGGCTTATTGAGAATATGATCAGGAACTGCAAGTTTACCAATGTCGTGCAGCAACGCACCGGTGCTCAATGCCTGAATTTCTTCCGACGGCAGATCGAGAACCTTTCCTATTCCTACTGCATAAATTTGAGCTCTCGTAACGTGTCCACGGCCGACTTGATCACGAGCGTCGATCGCGGTCGCGAGTGCCTCTACAGTTGCAACGTGAACGCGGTTTGCTTCCCTGATCTCCTTTGTCTTTTGGGTAAGCATCTGCCGGTGAAAACGGTACGCGAAATGTGCAATGACGGAGATCGGCAGAACAAGCACACCAAAAAGCAAACCGAAGTAAACGATCAAAAGATGGAAACCGAAAACTACTACGACGCTGAGCCCAACTGAGACGCTCGACCATAAGAAGTTCTCTTTTATGATCATAGGCACAGACGACGTACCTTCAAATCGCAAAAATGTTGAATAAAGCAGGGAGTACAGTGACCATTGAAAGATTCCGAATACAATGAGGCTTCCGAGTAATGAAAATGCATTAATCGGATTGCCGGCGACGGGAAGGTTCGTAAATCCAAAAATGCCGTTTAAGATCAAATAGAATACAAATCCTGAAATAAGTGTCGTGACCGCAAGGGAACCGTTTTCGGCAATGGTTTTAATCGGATTTGAGCTGCGTGTCCAAAAATTGCCAATTGCGGAAAGGGTTACCAATAGAACCCCGCCGCCGGGTCCGAGCCACAAAACTGCCCAGAAAATGAGCGGATCGCGGATCGAGAAGTGTATTTCAGTTCGCGGGACCCTAACCTCGTATTGACTTACGATCAAACCAATAAAAGTACAGCTGCCGAGGATCAGCCATTCCTTTAAGGTATATGAAGTACATTCATAAACGGAAAAGCACAAAGCCGCAAACGCGAGGATAGCAATAACTCCCGCATATGCTTTTGCACGTTTACTGTATTCATTTAGATTGAGCATTTTTATGATAAAACCCCGGGAAGCTTCAATTTACGGACTTTTTTGGGAGTTAATATTGGAAATGGTCATAAAGTCGAATTTCTTTGAGGATAAATTTTTTGAGACCAACTTGAATGATTTATAAGCATCCGAATTGTCTAATAACGTTTGGTCCGAATTTACAGGGGGTGCCAATTCAGCCAACAGCAATTAAACAATTGTAAGGTATATACAACCTCGAAT
>JBGTEI010000343.1:0-3138 GCA_041747875.1 Pyrinomonadaceae bacterium
GATAAAAAGATCGCCCGGTTCTGCGCCGAGTCTTCCGCCATGTCCTTTCTTCGCGATCCGTACTCGTGACCCGGTATCAACGCCTGCGGGGATCCGCACCTTGACCTGTTCTTTGACAGGAGTAACGCCTTTCCCATGGCATAGCGAACACGGCTGTCTTCTCCGGCCCGTTCCTTCACAATCCTGACATGGCTGTGAAAATTGAAGCCTGCCGCCTTGCTTTCTAACCTGTCCCGAACCATTGCAAGTACTGCATGTCACAACGGGACCGCCCATATCGCCGGCACCATTGCAACGGGAACACTGGGTTGAGCGGTTGACGGTTAAATTCGTTGTCAGACCGGTTACCGATTCTTCAAATTTCAATGCCAACGGTATTTCAATATCCTGACCTTTCTTCGGAAGCGGACGAGGTGCTTCGGCCTCCGATCTTACACCGCCGCCGCTGCCGCCAAAAAGATCCGAAAATATGTCTCTAAAACTGGACGATTCCGCGCCCGGCTGTCCTGAAGCTGTTCCGGTGTTGGTGTCCCAGGAAAAACCGGAAAAATCAAAGCCACCTGCTCCGGGTCCTGAACCCGCTCCTGCTCCCGCTCCAAAAGGTGAGTTTACATCGAGGTTGTCGTCGTAATAACCAAATTTATCAAATACCTTACGCTTCTTCTCATCCGAGAGGATATCGTACGCCTCTTGAATTTCTTTGAACTTCTCCTCAGCGGAATGATCTCCCGGATTTACATCCGGATGATATTTTCTGGCGAGCCTGCGATACGCCTTTTTGATATCTGCAGGCTGCGCGTCCTTCTTAATGCCAAGAGATTTGTAATAGTCTTTTTTCTTCGCCATTTGATTAGAATTCAGATCCAGTGGTCAGCGACCGGCCAAATGCTTTTTGCTGACCACTGAAAACTGAAAACTATTTATTCACTGTCTTCTTTCTTTTCTTCTTCGTCGTCAGCTGATACCTCTTCTGCATCAACGTATTCAGCATCGATCACATCTTCATCAGAAGCAGTGGTAGCATCACCGTCGGCACCGGCACTCGCCGAAGATGCCTGCTCATCAGCCTCACCTTCCGGCGCAGCTTGCTGTGAATAAAGGACTTCCGCTAACTTGTGCGACGCAGTTTGGAGGCTCTCAAAAGTGTTGTTCATTGCATCAACATCACCATCTTTGAGCGCATTTTTTGCGTCGGCAATTGCGGTTTCGATCTCACTGATCTCTGCTTCGCCGAGTTTATCCTTGCTTTCGGTGAACGTTTTTTCAACGTTGTAAACAAGTCCGTCCAAACGGTTTCGCGCTTCGATCTCAGCTTTTTTCACTTCATCATCCGCCGAATGTGATTCCGCATCCTTCATCATCTTGTCGATCTCATCCTTCGAAAGACCGGAAGACGCCGTGATCGTGATCTTTTGTTCTCGTCCGGTACCGACGTCTTTTGCCGAAACGTTTACAATGCCGTTTGCGTCGATGTCGAACGTAACCTCTACTTGAGGCACACCGCGCGGTGCCGGCGGGATGCCGACGAGATGGAATTTACCAAGCGTCTTATTGTCAGACGCCATCGCGCGTTCGCCCTGCATTACATGAACTTCTACCGAAGTCTGATTATCCGAAGCGGTCGAAAAAATTTCCGATTTGCGCGTCGGGATAGTCGTGTTTCGCGAGATCATTTCGGTAAATACGCCGCCCAAAGTTTCGATACCAAGCGTCAAAGGAGTAACGTCGAGCAAGAGAATGTCTTTCTTTTCACCCGAAAGTACGCCCGCTTGAACTGCCGCGCCCACTCCGACAACTTCGTCAGGGTTAACCGATTTATTCGGATCTTTACCAAAAAATGCTTTGACCATCTCCTGAACTTTTGGAATACGCGTCGAACCGCCAACTAAAACGAGTTCGTCGATATCTTTTGGTTCAAGTCCTGCATCTTTGATCGCCTTTTCAACGGGCGGCATCAATCGGCTCAGGATCGGCTCTACAAGCTGTTCGAATTTTGAACGCGTCAGCTTCATCACGAGGTGCTTTGGACCTGATTGATCAGCTGTAATAAACGGTAAGTTAATTTCCGTTTCCATCGCAGTTGAAAGTTCGATCTTTGCTTTTTCCGCCGATTCTTTGAGGCGTTGAAGCGCCATTTTATCTGTCGTCAGATCGATCCCCTGATCTTTTTTGAATTCATCAATAATCCAATCGATAAGCGCATCGTCAACGTCGTCACCGCCAAGGTGTGTGTCGCCGTTTGTCGATTTTACTTCTACGACGCCTTCGCCGACTTCGAGCACGGAAATATCAAATGTACCGCCGCCGAAGTCAAAAACAGCGATCGTTTCGTCGCTCTTCTTATCCAAACCATATGCAAGCGCAGCAGCCGTCGGTTCATTGACGATCCGCATTACTTCAAGACCGGCGATCTTACCTGCGTCTTTTGTCGCTTGTCTTTGTGCGTCATTAAAGTACGCCGGAACCGTGATAACTGCCTTATCAACTGCGTGACCAAGGTAGTCTTCAGCCGATTGCTTTAATTTCTGCAAAACCATCGCCGCAATTTCGGGCGGAGAATAGTGTTTTCCGTCAACGTTAATCCGAACGTCGCCATTCGGAGCTTTTTCGACCTTGTAAGGAACCTGCGAGATCTCTTCCGAAACTTCATCAAAGTGCCTTCCCATGAATCGCTTGATCGAATAAAGCGTATTCTCGGGATTTGTTACCGCCTGTCGTTTTGCAACTTGTCCAACTAAACGATTTCCGTCTTTTGTAAATGCTACGACCGATGGTGTTGTTCTTCCACCTTCGGAGTTCGTAATGACCTCGGGTTCGCCGCCTTCCATGACCGCGACTACCGAATTGGTCGTTCCTAGATCAATTCCTATAATTTTACTCATCTTCAAATCTCCAATTTGCTAAATCTTTCGCTCTTAATTCTTATCAAATAATAATACTAAACCTAATTGTTTAACTTGAGCCACATGAAATTATAAGATGTGAGTGTCTTGTTGTCAAGTATAGTTGAGCGCACCTCTAGCATATCACTGCAAAGGGTGAGTTTTGCCTTGATTCACCGCTATTTGTCATCGTCACGCATAAGCCGTGCGACATGGAATATGTAATGGAATCCTGAAAGGAATGCGAGTGCGACGA
>JBGTEI010000344.1:0-2724 GCA_041747875.1 Pyrinomonadaceae bacterium
GTTTTCCGCACCGCCGTATTCCTTTACGTATATTGCTTTCATATTTTGTGTTCTTAGTCGGTGAACCCGACGAAATAGCTGTAGCGCACGGCGTAAGCCGTGGGAATGGTTCGGACCAATATTTTGAGTGGTTGAAAACCACGATATACATTTACTATGTCGCCATTTTCAATGGCTGAAACCAAGATTTTACGGTCTTCCCACGGTTTGCACCGTGGCCTCCCATTATTTCGCCATTTTCGATAGCTCAGGCCTAGGTTAAACATAATCGATCGATTGAATAAGCAATTATCATTTACTCCAAGATTTCATTAAATTCCCGGTAGAGCCGATAACTACAGTATTTACCAACCTGATTGATACCTGCAAAAAAACACCGCTTGACGCAAGGTAAAGCAGTGTTTCGAAAAAGTCACCCAAATGTACTATTGTTTTGCAGATTTTTTCGCAATGTTCATCAGATCTTCGGGAAGCCATTTATCAAAATTCTTTTTGTTTGCAGACGCAATTCCTTTATCCCGATTCCGCCATTCTTTGTCGGGGTCATCTTCCCTTCCGGATTCCTTTGGATAGTTTTCAACCTGCTCAAGGCAGATAATTATTCCGTGTGCGATCTCATTCCAGTCTTCGGTTTGAATCCCGCGCAAAACGATCGGAAGACCTGCCGTCCAATCTTCCTCAGGCGCAATATTATCAAGCTCGGGAATCGTCAGAAAAGCCGCCGACGGAAGCGGTTTCCCGCCGTATTCGCTGACGATCTGCGACGCAATATCGTCATATGAAGCATTCGCCGATGATGTTCTGATTTCTTGCGCCCTTCGAAAAATGTTGGAAACTGTAGGTTGATCGCTCATTAAGGTATATAAAGCTCCTGTCGAAAGTTTTTCAAATACCAATTATCACGAATTTTGATTAAAGAGTAAAATCGACCGTGTGTTTATCACGGTTATGGAAGTCTGTGCTAAAAAATTCGGAATTGAAATTTACTAAGACGATATTTTGTTCAAATGAAAAAGATCATTTACCAAATTCATTTATGGCTCGGGCTTTTCGTTTCGATCCCGGTCTTAGCGTGGGCGTTTAGCGGACTGTTGTATTCACTTCCGAATACGGTTGAGGGCGGAACGGTCGATGTAATTGCTAAGTCGCGCGTAAAAGTTTCCCCAAACGAAGCGATCGAAAAGGCCCACAATTTTGCAGGAAAACCCTTGCCGACAACCGCTTTAACGCTTCTTATGCGCGATGGAAAGCCATATTATCAGGCGATCGGAGGAATGGGAATGGACTCTATACTTGTAAATGCGGCAACCGGCGAGGTGCTCAAAACTCCTCCCCCAAATTTCGCGACAAGCTTTTTTCGTCAAGCTCATTTCTATTATTTCGCCGGATCATGGCAGGTTACTCTTTTGATAATTTTCTCAGCGCTGGCGTGTTTATCCGCAGCATCCGGGATATACCTCAATATTGTTTACTGGTTTGGCGGTAGGAGAAAAACGGTCTTGAAGCCGCTCGATGATTAAGAACGTTATTTGAAGGCAAAATTTACTTGTCATTAGCCATCTCAGGGTTTAGTCTTTTATCGGAGTTTCAGTTTATGAAAATTATAGTTTTGAGTGCGTTTTTATTACTTTTCAGTTTTTTTCCGGCATCTGCAAATTTTGATGCCCACGAATATGCACCCTTGATCGAAAAGGAAATTTCGTATGAAAACTGGAATTATAAGAATATAGAAACTAATCAAAAGGTCGATCTGCGTGAATTCGCACAAGGGAAAAAACTTGTCATGGTCGTATATTTTGCGCCCTGGTGTCACAGCTCGAGTTATCAGGCACCGGTCGTCCAAAAGCTCTACGATAAGTATAAAGACAAAGGATTTGGTGTGATCGGTGTCGGATTATACGGCTCGGTTGCAAAAATAGAAGATATGAAAGAACGCCACGAATTGGATTATCCGATGGTGACTGAATCGACCTCGACAAAAGACCGCGAAACAACATTACACTATAAATACCGAACCGCGCTTGGAGATACCCGCGAATGGGGAACTCCATGGAATGTCTTTCTTGTGCCTGATGAGCTTTTAGCCGAAGGAGATGTTTTGGCAAAAAAGGCGGTAATTGTAAATGGCGAAATTCGGGAACAAGAAGCCGAATACTTTATCCGCAAGAAGTTGGGCCTGCCTCCGGAAACTGTTGCGCAAGATAAATAGTAAATACGATTCGAAACTAGAAATCAAAAACGGGAACCTGATCAGGTTCCCGTTTTTGATTTCTGCATGCGATACCTAAGCTATCTTCTCGTTAGCTCCGGCGGCAGCTGTTTATCGACCGCGGGTCGCGTCTTAAGCTGCGAGATCTCCCACATGGTAAGAAAGATCGTGCGTGTGATCTTCTCCATCTTTTCATAGTCGATCTTGTCCGCTTCGTCTCCTGCGCCGTGATAATCTTCATGGACGCCGTCAAACCAGAATACGATCGGAATTCCATTTACTGCGTAGTTAAAGTGATCCGAACGGAAGAAAAACCGGTTTGTATCTTTCGGGTCATCGTATCTGTAATTATATTTCATTTTCAGATACGCGTCGTTTGTTCCTTTCGTCAGAGCGCCAAGCGTAGAACTCATCATTTCAGAACCAATGACATAAACTTCATCGGGTCCTGAAAGATCTTTGTTCTTATCATTCGCGTCGCCCGTTTTTTTGCTGCGGCCGATCATATCGATATT
>JBGTEI010000345.1:0-2612 GCA_041747875.1 Pyrinomonadaceae bacterium
TTGGTGTACTCCTTTTGGGATTCCCGGATTTGGTTAAATGAAATAGATATCCGCACTCCGGCGGCGGAACGCAGGCTGCCAGCCTGCAACGAACGTGATAACGTTCGAATCTACCTGATCATCTTTGTACCTGACCGGGGAATTCTTTCGTGCGCCGCACTCATTGCAGGCTGGCAGCCTGCGTTCCATTAATGCAAATATTAATTGTTCTCGACTTAACACTTACCGCCCGATTTTATGAATCCAAATGCGCCGAAGATCCGAAAAAGATGTTTTAGGGTAAACTAATAGAACACAATGAAAATTCTGGTAACAGGCGCAACAGGTTATATCGGAGGACGTTTGATCCCAAAACTTCTGGACCTGAACCACGACGTTCGTGTATTTGTCCGGGATCCAAAACGTCTTCGCGGCAGGAAATGGATCGACCAAGTGGAGATCACTACGGGAGATCTGAACAATCCTGGCGAAATAAAAGCGGCGATGGAAGGAATCGATGTCGCCTTTTTTCTTGTCCACGCAATGTATAGCGGCGACAACTACGCCGAAAAGGAAAGAAACTTTGCGCACAATTTTGCGATGGCCGCAAAGAGTATCGGGAAGGTAATTTATCTCGGCGGGCTGCTTCCGGAAGAGGAAACTTCAGAACATTTGAGAAGCCGGGCGGAAGTAGGGCGGATACTGCGTGAGAATTGTCAGACGACCGAATTTCGCGCCGGTCCTATCATCGGTTCGGGTTCGGCGTCATTTGAAATGGTCAGATACTTAACGGAAAGACTCCCCGTAATGATCACGCCAAAATGGGTGAAGAATTCTGTCCAGCCGATCGCAATTCGTGATGTCGTCAGTTATTTAGTAGCGGCGATTGATAAAAAGCCATTGGGCGTTGTAGATATCGGTTCGAATGTAGTGCCATTTATCGGGATGATGAAAACCTTCGCAAAGGTTCGCGGGCTTCAGAGAATAATTATTCCGGTTCCGGTTTTGACGCCGTGGCTATCAGGTTTGTGGGTCGGGCTGATAACGCCGATCCCAAATTCACTCGCTGTTCCGCTTGTCATGGGAACGATAAACCCGGTAATCGCAGACACCAAAAAAGCCGAAGCCAATTTCCCGGAAATAACTTTGATCCGATATGAAGAAGCCGTAAAGTTAGCACTTCGACAAACGGATGAAAGGGCGGTCGAAACCCGTTGGTCAGGCTCGCTTGGGAAAATGGAAAGCTATAAATTGACGGATAAGGAAGGCATGCTAAAAGAAGTACGAACTGTTTTAACACATGCTTCGCCTGATTCGGTCTTTAAGAGCTTTACCGGCATCGGCGGCGAGAAGGGTTGGCTGGCATGGAACTGGGCGTGGAAAGTGAGAGGCTTTTTTGACGCGTTGGTCGGAGGGCCGGGACTTTCAAGAGGAAGAAGACACCCGACAGATGTGCACGTCGGTGAAGCGCTCGATTTCTGGCGCGTAGAGGATCTGAAAGAAGATCGGTCAATGCTCCTGCGAGCCGAAATGAAGGTGCCCGGCAAAGCCTGGCTTCAGTTTGAAGCAGTAAAAAAAGGCGAAGACACGCAGCTTGTGCAGACGGCGATGTATGTTCCGAAAGGGTTTCTGGGGTTGGTTTACTGGTATGCGATGTATCCGGCGCACCTTTTCTTGTTTGGTCAAATGGCACGTAATATCGCAAAAGCGGCCGAAGTTTACGAACGCAATAATGACGGGGAAGATATGCCGGCTACTGTTTAATACTCAATTCTAAAAAAGCGTTTCCTTTTTTTTCAAACTCCGTCCCTTCCGCTGAATACAAATGTTAAAGGGTAGGGTTTCCGCGCGTCCAAAAAAGAATTATTATGAATCCCGACCCTTAAAAGACCAAAACATCTTCAAATAAAAAAAAATGAGAAATTATAACTATCTGCTTATTGCCTTTCTTGCATTAGTCCCGTTTGTATATACGGCACGTGCGGAGGCATTGAAAAACCCGAATTTTACTCCCGAAGAAATTGCCCGTTGGCAGAATCAGTCGCAAAATGTCGTGATAACACGCGATAAATGGGGCGTTCCTCATATCAAAGGAAAAACGGATGCCGATGCGGTTTTTGGATTGCTTTATGCGCAGAGTGAAGATGATTTTCCGCGGGTTGAAAGAAATTATTACTGGGCGATCGGACGTCTGGCGGAGGTTGAGGGCGAGAAGGAAATTTACAGCGATCTCCGTGCAAGGCTTTATATGACGACGGAAGAAGCAAAAGCCGCCTATGAATCTGCACCGGAATGGTTAAAAAAACTATGCGACGCATATGCAGACGGGATCAATTATTTCCTTTATACGCATCCGGAAGTTAAGCCGAAACTCCTGACGCGGTTTGAGCCGTGGTTTACGATGTTTTTTAGTGAAGGATCGATCGGCGGAGATATCGAAAGCGTTTCGGAACGAAGGATCAGAGCTTTTTACGAAAAGAATGAATCCCTTGCGCTAAACGAATTCGGAAACGGACTCGAGTATCGCGACCCGTACGAAGAACCACGCGGATCAAATGGAATTGCAATTTCAGGAAAGCGAACCAGATCCGGAAATGCTATGCTGCTTATCAATCCGCATACTTCTTTTTATT
>JBGTEI010000346.1:0-4137 GCA_041747875.1 Pyrinomonadaceae bacterium
GGAGCTATTTCTTAACGACGACGCCAAGATCATCGTCGCGACGATCGCATTTGGTATGGGGATCGATAAATCAAACGTCCGTTTTGTGGTCCATATGGATCTTCCAAAAAATGTCGAAAGCTATTATCAGGAAACGGGAAGAGCGGGACGTGACGGACTCGAAAGCGAAGCACTTTTGTTTTTTTCGTGGGGCGATGTTGTGAAATTAAAGGGGTTTGCCGAAGTTGAAAACAACACACAGCAAACCGAAATAATGCTAAAAAAGCTCGGTCAAATGGGCGATTTCGGTGACCTCAAGACGTGCCGGCGAAGATTCTTGTTAAAGTATTTTGATGAGGAACTGACCGAAAATTGCGGACATTGCGATAATTGCAATACGGAATTTGAAAAGATCGACGGTACCGTCATCGCGCAAAAGGCTCTAAGTGCCATTTACCGAACCGAACAGAGTTTTGGAATGAGCTATCTGATCGATTTTTTGCGGGGTTCGAAAGCTCAAAAGATCCGTGATGAGCATAAAAATATAAAGACATACGGGATCGGTTCGGATATTTCCAAAGAGGAATGGTTTGCATATTTTAAGGATCTGATCGCGCAGGGATTTATCGTCCAAACCACCGGGCAATTTCCGACCCTGCGTTTAACAAAAAAGAGCGAAGAGGTTTTGAGAGGAAACATGGATGTTTCACTTTTCAAGGTAATTGCTCAAGCCGAGAAGAGTTCGTCGCTCGTCAGCAATGCCGCTATCCCATATATTGAGGAACTGTTTGAAAAACTTAAAAAGCTGCGAACAAGATTCGCCCGCCAGGAAAACGTTCCGCCTTATGTCGTTTTTTCTGACGCAACGCTCGTCGAACTCGCCACCTATTTACCGCAGACGGGATTAGAGATCCTGAAGATCTCCGGGATCGGCGACGTCAAGATGGAGAAATACGGAGCTGATTTCTTAAATTTGATCTGCGAATACTGTGAAGAAAATAGTCTGGATTCGCGGGTAAAACTAAAAACACCAAAGCAGAAAAAACGTTCTAAAAAGAATGAAAAAGGCGAAGATACTTACTCAATATCGCTCAGAATGTTTCGCTCCGGAAAGACGATCCCCGAGATCGCAGCCTCGCGCGGTTTTGCTTCGAGTACTATTGAGAATCATCTTGTCAGATTTATTTCGACCGGCGAGGTAAAGGTAGACGAACTGGTTGACCCGGAAAAGATCGATTCGATTCGCGAGGCCATCCATCAATTTGATCCGGCAAAAGGAATCTCTCCGATCAAGGAATATTTGGGAGAAGAATATAGTTATGGCGAAATCCGCGCTGTGGTTGCGGATGTGATCTGATGCAATTTTCCAAAAGTTCAAAGAAAAAACACGGCACTATTTGAGCGCCGTGTTTTTTTGTTTCGATCTAAAAACTAATTATCATTTTTAGATCTCATTTTTCTGATCATTACTTTTTCGTTGTTAAACTTATTTGCGATATCCGAAGGATTGATCGCAAAGCTCGTAAAATTGATAACTTGTTCAGGTTTTCCGTCTATCAATTCCTCCCAACGGTGCGGAAGATTGAGCTTTCCTTCCTTAAGGAAATTGGAAAACTTGATCTGATGTTCTACTTCTTTGGCATCAGACATCTCGCTTTTCATTTCAATGATCTTCTCTTTTGAAACGTTTCCAACTTTGTCGCTGCCTTTGAAAACAAACTCATGATGTTTTTGTCGATAGCTGATCATTTGCGGAAGATTCGTCGAGGAATCCAGAAACAATTTGAACGTCGCTCCTTTTGAACCGACCTCTATGATATTGCTAGCTTTGCCGTCCACATTTCCCGTTCCAATAAATTTGTAGTCAACCTCTGAACCTTCAGGTGCGGTCATCAATAGCGCAAGTGTGGTTTTCAGGAATTCATTTAGTCTCGGACTTCCGGCCGATTGAAAATGCATATCTCCTTTGCCTATTTTATCAACCGTTATGACATTCCCATCTTTTGTCTTCCATACCTCTTTTTCACCTTTAGAATCAGACTTTTCTTCGACGATAACGGTCTTTCCATCTTTGCTTGACCAGGAAGTCGCTCCATCACCTTTTTTACGGATTATGATTTCTTCCTTCTCGCCGTCTTTATCATCACCTGAAGGTGTTCCACCTCTTTCGATGACGATCGTTTTACCATCCCCGGAAGTCCAGGTTTGTTTGCCTTCCCCGTCCTTCTTTAGCTCAAGAACATGTTTATCACCATTGGTTTTGCTATCTTTATCGCCGGGTTCGTCACCACTAACGACAACGGTTTCAACAAGCTTGATATTCTTACTGTCAGCTCCGTCACCCGGTTCTCCGATCTTGATCGTTTTTGCAAACTTACCCGGAAACTGGAAATTGATCTCGATCTCGCCTGCTTTCTTTTCTCCGGTTGAAGTTCGAAGATGATCTAATTTGCCCACGATAGTCATACTCTTGACCGCATCGATCGCCTGATCACCGCCGATCGCCTGCCGGGATTTCTTTATCAATTCCAAAGCTTTCGCATCCGAACCAAATTTTGCGCTTGCATCGTTTATCAAAGCTGACAAGCCGATAAAGAAGATCGCGACTCCTAAAATTGAAACTATAAATGACCTCATTATGTGCCTCCAAAAAAAATAATCCTGAATTAATACTTTATTAGTATGACTATTTCTTAGCCAAAACTGATTAAGAATAAGCTAAGAATTTGTAAAGAATGTTAAATGATCGACATTTTTGCCATCGGAACTCAGTTTTTGGTCGTTTGATCGGCGGAACCCGCGATCAAAAATCATTTACGAAACAATAAGTCAAATCTAAAATTAGACGGCTTACTTGCCGATCAATGTCGATATCTGTCTTCCAACGTTTTGCGCGCTTGGCGGGTCGTAATTTGACAATACGATGACTGTATAATTTTTCGGCAGCTGGGATAATATCAGTGCGTTTATGCCGAAAGAGCCGCCCGCCGCCCGCAATCCCGTGACAAGCATATTAGCCGTTAAGATCCCTTTTGATTCCCTCAACGATTTTGGGATCGGTAATTTCCCTGATTCAATTGCCAGCGCAAATTTTAGAAGATCAGCGCCCGTCGAATAGCCTCCTCCCGCCGAACTCCCCATAAACGGAAGTGTAGAAAGATTATTCGCTCGTGCGGCACCGGTTGTTTTCCGGGTTTCGCCAAAAGTGTAGCCATTGGCGCGGTTTTGGTCTGCCGAATTGAGTTCGTATGAATCGGTATCGTTCATGCCCGTGGGTTTGAAAATTCTATTGCGGACAAAATCGTAGTAACTTTCTCCGGAAGTTTTTTCGATAATCGCACCAAGCACAAGAAAACCGCCATTTGAGTATTTCATCGATGTTCCGGGTTCAAATTCTAACGGTTTCGAAGCAAAGAGCGGAAAATAAGCATTGATATTTATCAGCTTATCCTTCGGCATCGCATCATATTCTGCGTTAAACATATCGCCAATTCCGGAAGTCATTGTTAAGAGTTGATAGATCGTAACCCTTTTTGCCGCATCCTTGTTTGGATAGTCGGGCAGATGTTTTCCGATCGTATCTTCAAATGACAGTTTTCCCTGATCGGCGAGGATCCCGATAGCGATAGTTGTAAAAACTTTGTTGATCGAACCAATATTGAATTTTGTGTCTAATCGATTAACTACTCCGTTTTCCTTGACTGCGTATCCGTAGGCCTTTTGAAAAACGGGTTTTCCGTCTTTTGCCACCAATATGACGCCCGAAAACTCATCCTTCTCGCTAAGGCTTTTAAGATACTTTTCGACAGCCGGAATTAGCTCATTCTCGGAAATACTGCCGGTATCGCCGGTGTTTTTATTCAGGTCGCCCGTGTCAATTCGTTCTATACCAAACCCGGCGATCCGATTTTCGTTTTCGGGTTCAAAGTCCAGCTTGATCCTAAGCAGTGTTTTATCAGGTTTTTCGATCGCGAAACTAAGAGAACGGTTTGTGACACCGAAGATCTTCTTTAACGTAGAACCGCTTAGGTCGTTTCTGATCCTCCGGAACATATCCAAGCGTTCCCCGGCTGAAACTTCGTCGTTTGGCGTCATTTGCAGCTCTATGAAGTTCGTTAATTCCTCATCGCTTTTGGAATTGATCATACTAATCAAAAC
>JBGTEI010000347.1:0-4172 GCA_041747875.1 Pyrinomonadaceae bacterium
ATCCGCTGCAAACTCTGCTTGATTCCGCCGTAAGCGAAACATTAAAGGAATTCGGACCTAAAGGACTAAAACCGGATGGACTTGCCGCAACAGTAATAAAACTATCGGGATCGGATGTTCCGCAGCTTGCAAGTTATCGCGGAGATTCGAAGATCTACCCGGCAAGCGTCGTAAAAATGTTTTATATGGTTGCGCTCCACCGGCAGCTTGAAGACGGCAAGATAAAAATGACGCCCGAACTAAAACGCGGTCTGTCGGACATGATCACAGTTTCTTCAAACGAAGCAACGCAATATGTCCTCGATGTTTTGACCGGCACCTCAAGCGGCGCCGAATTGCCGCCGAAAGAGTTTAAAAAATGGGCGTACAAGCGAAATGCGGTAAACCGCTATTTTGCTTCGCTCGGCTATAAGAATATCAACGTAAACCAGAAAACTTTTTGCGAAGATGCCTACGGTATAGAAAAACAATTTCGCGGCCCGGAGGGCGTAAATCGAAACATGCTGACGACCGATGCAACGGCTCGTTTGTTGTCTGAGATCGTGTCGCATAAGACGGTTTCCAAGGAACGATCGGTCCAAATGATGGAATTAATGAAGCGCGATTGGGATGGTGCTTCGAGCAATCCGGACGGTAAAGAATTTATTTCCGACGCGCTTGAATCGGGAACAAAACTTTGGTCAAAAGAAGGGTGGACCTCAAAAACACGTCACGACGCCGCATATATTGAAACACCAAAAGGTGAGAGTTTTATAATCGTCGTTTTTACCGAAAATGTTGCAACGGTGCGCGGAATCATTCCGGGGATCGCAAAAACAATACTTAGAAAATCAGGAGAGATCAACTAATGAAGAAACCGCAATTTCGTTTGCTTACAATCGTAACTTTGTTTTTATGTTCAATTTCCGTTTTTGGTCAGCGTTATGAAAAACCGCCGAAGGAGATCATGGATGTTTTGAACGCACCTGCAATTCCTTCAACATTGGTAAGCCCGGCGAAAAATAAGATCGCTTTGCTTGAGCCGTTGCGCTATCCGCCAATTGCAGACCTGGCAGAACCAATGTTCAGACTTGCGGGTCTCAGGATCAATCCAAAAACGAATTCGAGTTATAACGAACGGTATTTCGTTAGTTTGAAATTGAAAAATATTGCAGACGGAAAAGAAACCGCGGTAAAGTTGCCAGCCGGAGTAAAAATGATCTCCCCGAGATGGAGCGCGGATGGGAAATATCTTGCCGCAGGAAATATTACTCCAAATGGCGTTGAACTCTGGGTGGTAGAAACTGCAACCGGAAAAGCCACGAAACTAAAAGAAGTTCAGGTCAATACTGCGTTTGGCGGTTTCGAATGGATGCCGGATCAAACTTCCCTATTGGTCAACCTCGTACCGGCGAATCGCGGAACGGCACCGAGCGAATCTGGTGTTCCGACGACACCAAGCATACAGGAAACCGCCGGTAACGCGGCTGCTATTCCTACGTATCAGGATCTTTTGAAATCTCCGAACGATGAAAAACTGTTTGATTATTATACGACTTCGCAATTAGCAATTGTCGGGATCGACGGAAAAGTAAAACAATTGGGTAAACCCGCGATCTTCGATACGGCGGAGGTTTCACCGGATGGCAGATTTGTTCTGACGTCACGGATAACGCGTCCTTATACCTATCTCTTCCCTTTCAGAAGCTTCCCGAACGAGGTCGAGGTTTGGGATACAAACAAGGGTGATCTCGCATATAAAGTTGCCAGCGTGCCGATCCGAAACAATTTGCCAAATGGCGGAGTTACGACCTCGCCGAGAAGTTTTGACTGGATCCCGACGGAACCTGCAACACTAATGTGGGCTGAAGCTCTTGACGGCGGCGATCCGAAAAATAAGGCTGAATTTCGGGATAAACTTGTCGTCTATCAGGTTCCGACAAAGATGTTGCCAAAAGAGATCTTAAAAACCGAGCAACGCTATTCGGGCAGGATATTTGGCGAGAAAGACGGCATGATGTTGTATTACGATTACGATCGTGACAAGCAGCGCCGCCGGATCTTTATGACCAAGTATTTGGACGGCAGCGAATCAAAACTAATTTCCGATCTCAATATCCGCGACCGGTATAACGACATCGGTTCTCCCGAGACGAAAGTTTTACCAAACGGTAAGAGAGTAATTATCCAAAATGGTAGTTCGGTTTATCTTTCAGGAGGCGGAGCGACGCCTCAAGGAGACCGGCCGTTTCTACACAAAATGGATCTGACTACCCTGAAAAAGGAAGAACTATTCCGTTCCGGCGCGAATGAATATGAGACGTTTGTCGAACTCATGGATGACAACGCAAATGCCTTTATTACAAGACGCGAATCGGAAAACGAACCGCCGAATTTATTTTTACGGGATCGAACAAATACGCCCGAGGCAAAATCAAACGCGACATCTTTGAAACCGATCACAAACTTCAAAGACCCGACGCCGCAGTTAAACGGTATCTCGAAGAAGCTTATAAAGTACAAACGCAAAGACGGCGTTGAACTTTCCTTCACGCTCTATCTTCCGCCAAATTATAAAGAAGGAACAAAACTGCCGACTCTGCTTTGGGCGTATCCGCTGGAGTACACGGACAGCGCGGTCGCGGGGCAGGTTTCCGGTTCGACAAACCGCTTTACGCAGATAGGTGGTATTTCACATCTTTTCCTGCTGCTAAACGGCTACGCGATCCTGAATGATGCGACAGTTCCGATCGTCGGCGATCCATTGACGGTAAATGACACATTTATTCAACAGTTGGTTGACGGAGCACAAGCTGCGATCGACAAAGGCGTCGAAATGGGTGTTGTGGACCGTGATCGCGTCGCTGTCGGCGGGCACTCATACGGTGCATTTATGACGGCACATCTTCTCGCAAATTCAGATATGTTCCGCGCAGGAATTGCCAGAAGCGGTGCCTATAATCGAACGCTGACACCTTTTGGATTCCAGTCAGAACGGCGAACATTCTGGGAAGCACCTGAGAGTTATTACACGTTGTCGCCATTTATGCGTGCCAATAAAATAAACGAACCGATGCTCATGATCCACGGCGAAGCCGATAACAATTCGGGAACATATCCGATGCAATCGGAACGTATGTTTGCCGCGATCCAGGGAAACGGCGGAACGGCACGACTCGTAATGCTTCCGCTCGAATCGCACGGTTACTCTGCCCGTGAATCCATCGAGCACGTTTTGTGGGAGCAAATAAACTGGATGGATAAACACGTAAAGAACGCGAAACCGCGAGAAGTTGCTAAGTAGGCAGGGCGGAAGAATAGCCCGCGGAATGCGCGGAAGTGCGCGGAAAGAAGAAAGGGAGTTGCACGCGAACAAAGTTTAATCGTTCGCTTCTGCTTTATTCTTCTTCGTTCAGCGCCATTCCGCGACTTCCGCGGGCAAATTCTTTTCCCAAGATTTTTCAGACCATTTCCGAAAGTTCCCCGTCTTAATAACCAGTCAGCCGGTTGACCTCTAAAAATAAAATTTACTTGGAGGTAATAATGAAAAAATTAGTAGGAATATTTTTTGCGGCAGTTTGTCTGCTCGTTGGGCTTACTCTGTCAACTCCGGCTCAGTCCGGAAAAAGTCGGGTCATCAAACGTCAGAACAATCAGCAAAAGCGGATCTTTAACGGTGTGCAAAACGGAAGTGTAACCGGAGGCGAATTTCGAAGGCTCGAAAATCAACAGCAGCGAACCCGGCGACTCGTCAGACATTCTGCGTCTGATAGAGAAGTCACCAATCGTGAACGCTTTGCGATACATAAGCGGCAAGATAAAAACAGCCGGACAATATTTCGCGCAAAACACAATAACCGCAATCCGCCTGAGACTCCGATACCTTAAAACATAATAGCTAAATGCACTTATGCTCTCCTCCTAAAAAGTGGAACGTCGTTTAGCGGCGTTCCATTTTTCAATTGCGGTAAAACTTTCTCCGGTTTTTCAATTTCAAAAAAAGGAGTAGAATTGAGTCTGGAACAAATCCAAATCCAGCTTACCCATTTTTAAAAATATGAAAAAACTGATCATTTTATTTTCACTCGTTACACTTCTTTCCGTAAACGCAATTGCGCAAGATATGCCGGCCGGCGGCGATCCAGCGATTTGGCAAAAAGCGCTTAAGATCCATAAGAAAGCAATAATATTTG
>JBGTEI010000348.1:0-4314 GCA_041747875.1 Pyrinomonadaceae bacterium
TTTTCATATTCAAAAAGGTCCGCATAGAGATTCCCGAGATTGTTATAATAAATGCCGACACTCTTGATATCACCTTTTGCACGTTGTAGCTCGACCGCCTGATTATAATAGGAAGCTGCCTTTTCAAATTCACCGATCTTGTGATAGATGACCCCTAAATTATTGAGCGACGAAGCGACGAATTGGTCATTTCCCAGTTCTTGCCAAACTTCCAAACTCTGTAAATACGTATCGAGCGCATTTTGATACTCTCCGAGCGTGTCGTGGATCAACCCGTAAGAAATATATGCAACTCCTTCCCATACCCGATCTTTTTTTATCTTTGAAAATTCGGCTATCTGCTTCCATTTCGCTAGCGCTTCCCGTCTTCCTTCTACAGTTCCACGGTATTTTGCAGCATCTGCTTCATAGGCAGTTTTCGTAATATTTTTTGCGGCTTCGTTGATTAGAAAATCTTCGGAGACCGTTGGCCTGATGAGTTTTAGTAAGATCGTATATTTTCCGACAGGGGAACGGGGATCAGCAGGCTGGACGCCGATCGTAAATTCCCCGGTCTCTTTTGCCGTAACGAGTATCAGATCTTCCCCGAATAATCCGCTCGGTGATTCCGATTCGATAACCTTTTCACCTTTCGGGTTAATTGCGAATAGCGAAACGTCGATGCCGTCTTGAACGATCTCTATACGAGCCGTCTTATTGGCATCAATACTCAATTTAAACGTTTGCGTTTCGCCGCCTTTGATCTCCGAAACCACCGGACTGTCGATCGAAAGCCTGACTGACGGTGCTTGCCCATCAGCACGAAAAGCACACGAAACTACGAGTACTGCGAAAATAATTAGTGAGATCTTTTTCGATTTCCAAATCATAAATTTCTGTTTCCGGTCGAAGACGGATGGTTACTTTTATAAAACTAGTTTTCAAAGTAACTATTGTAGTAAGTTAAAACGTCTTTTCCGTCCTGTGAGGAGATCTCATGAAGTGCGCCCTGAGTATTGTAAAACGCGAGATAAACCGCACCCGCTCTATCAAAGATCACCTGGTCTTCTTTGCTGCTCCTAACCTTGGCGCCCGAATTTTGTAAACCTTTTTTATATGTATCGATGTCGTCTTTTGCATCACTCAATGATCGATAGATCGCAACACGATGAATTACTTTCTTTGACCCGCTTTTATATTCGGCCTGAAGCCCGGCAGTCCGATTG
Organism: Pyrinomonadaceae bacterium; assembly: GCA_041747875.1. Taxonomy (GTDB): domain Bacteria; phylum Acidobacteriota; class Blastocatellia; order Pyrinomonadales; family Pyrinomonadaceae; genus Aridibacter. The sequence continues at coordinate 1,206 of JBGTEI010000348.1, forward strand.
GGGAATATCGTTTTATCAGACGAAGTTTTTGCTTCCACGAGGGTAAATCCGCCAACTTTAGATTTCTTGTCCAAAAAGAAACTCAAAAGACCCTGGTCGTTAATTTCAGTTTTTGCCTCTTCGCCAAAATCAACATCTTTACCTGAAGGAAACTTCACATCGTCCAATGGATTATCAGAATCGCTTTTATCAGATTCATCGCCATCATTATCTTCGTCATTTTTCGATTCACGGTCGCTGCTGTCAGTCTCGGTTTTTTTCGCAACGGTTGTGTCATCAGGCGGTCGCTCTGCTTCGCTATTTGTATATACGAGCATCCCGACCGCAATTAAAAGTATCGCACCTACCGAAACAACTAAAACGGCAACTATTCCGCCGACTATAAGATAAAGCTTTTTGTTAGACTTCGGGGCTGAGGCGGCTGCACCTGTAATTGGCTGATTTGCGATTCCATTTGGTGCGGAACCTTGTGAAAACGGGTTTGCGGATGTGCGGCCCAAGGCATTCCCGCACTTCGTACACGCATTTGCGTCGGGAAAATTCGCTTGTCCGCAACGGCTGCAAAATTGATTGTCCACTTTCTCCTCCCTGTAAATTCGCGTCTATATTTTATGAAATTCTACTTGATAAACCCAAAAAATAACAAATTCTGCAAATTTCACTAGATCGGTCAGCTCTGAAAATTATTCCTCTTCGTCATTCTCATCTCCGTCTTCATCGGGTAAATATTTCTGATAACCATGCGCATCGTCGTAGTAGTAACCGCGTTCTCGCTGATCGGTGCCCCAGGTCCTGTCACTATTGAGATTCTTTTCTTGAGCCTCCGGATCGTCATTCTTTTTTATCAATTCATCTTTCGGTCTTTTGTCCATATATCGTTTATAATCCAAAAAAAACATTCCGCAATTACTTAGCGTAATCAGAAAATATGAAAATCAAACACTTCTTACGAACACTTATCGTCGTTTCAGCTTTTTCCGTACTGACCCTAGGTTTTCAGGTCGACATTAATGCTCAGGATAAAACTGTAGAAAACGAGTATCAGGTCGGCGCCGTTCTATTCCAACAAAAGGCTGCTGAGTATCGCGCGCTTACCTACCAGGCTTTTAATTTAGCACAAATGCAGCTCGACGCCGATAAAAAGCTAATCAAACGTCTGCCAAGATCCGAACGGAAAAAACCGCGCGCGATCGTCATTGACATTGATGAAACGGCGATCGACAATTCGCCGTCGCAAGCGAAACTCATAAAGGAAAACGAAGCATTTACGATGGAATCGTTTTTTGATTGGAAGAAATCGATGAAGGCCAAAGCTGTGCCGGGTGCGCTTGAGTTTTTAAAATATGCGAAGAGCAACGGAATTGATATCTACTACGTTTCAAATGTTCCAAATTCTTTTAAAGAAGTAACGATCGCCGGTCTAAAAGCTCTTGGATTTCCTGATGCGAATGACGAACACGTAATGCTCATCACGGACAAATCGAGCAAAGAACCGCGCCGCCAAAAAGTGGCTGAAACACATCGGATCGTAATGCTGATCGGGGATAGTTTGAACGATTTGTCTGTCGCATTTGAAGGAAAATCGACAGAAGACAGATTTGCCGAAGTGGATAAAGCAAGACAATTATGGGGCACAAAATATATTGTTATTCCAAACCCGACTTACGGTGCCTGGGAAAGTGCGATCTATGAGGGCAAGAGACTTTCCGATATCGAAAAAAAGGCAAAACGCCACGAAGCTTTAGAAACCTATTAGACAAATGAAGATACAAAAATATCGTTTACAGCTTTTCATATTCATCTTTGCAGCTTTTCTGTATGCGAGTGCGTCTGCACAACCGCTGACGGTAAAGGAAATAATGAAGGAACCGTCGATCGCCGGTAATCGCGCGTCGGGTGAACAGCTTTCACCCGATGGCAAGTGGGTCGTATTTCTTTGGAATAAAGAAGGCAAGAGCCCGGATGATCTTTACCTTGTAAACACGACAAAAGGCGTAGCGGAAAAGATCCTTTCTCCTTCAGATCTGTTAACCGCAAAGGAAAAACCTGAAAAACCAGATCCGCTTGATTACGGCGTGATCGTAAATGACGAATTTTCGAGATCTCAGCGAAACAGTATCGGAAATCTGCGTTGGTCACCGGATTCTTCAAAACTTTTGTTTACTCAAAATGGCGACATTTACGTTCTGACGATTGGCGAATCGAAACCCAAACGAATAACAAAAACCCAGAGTTCTGAATTTTCCGCGGATTTTATCGATAACAACAGAATTCTCTTTCAGCAAAGTGGCGATCTGTTTTCCATCAACACAAAGGATGGAACGATCGTTCAACTTTCAAATGAATCCAACCCGCAAAAAAACATTTCGGTCTTCGGAGCTCAGCTAAGTCTTAACGGGAAGATGATCGCTTACACCGCTTCTAACAGTTCAAAACAGATCTCGCTGGTTGTGCCAAATTATCTTGGTTATTACACAACTGCTCCGCAGCAAAGGCGCGGCTGGACGCAGCAGACGGTTTATGCCGCAAAAACGGATGGGAGTTTTGAAAAGTCGGTCGAAGTCGAACTGCCAAAACAAGAAGGTGAAGCCTATATTGCCGGGACGGAATGGTTAGCAGACGAAAAAACACTAATCGTAGACCGCGTGGATAAAACTCACAAACGAAGGCAGATATTTGCAGTTACTTTTGACGGCGAAAAATCGAAAGCATATTTGGTCTTTGAAGAAACGGATGATAAATGGATCGGCGGACCTGCAAGGATCTTGAAAGCTAACCCGAAACTTGATGGTCAGTTCTTCTTGTCATCAGAGAAAGATTCGGGTTTCAATCACCTTTTTACGGTGAATTTGGAGGTATCAAAATTCACCGCAGGAAATGCAAATGCGGAGATCACGCAGATCACAAACGGCAATTGGGAGATAAACTGGGCTGATTGGGAAATGACCGGCGAATACATCGTTTATCTATCGACGAAGGAAAATACAGCAGAAAGACAGTTTTCTTCTATTAGGGTAAACGGACTCGATAAAACACGAACACCATTTCAACCGGGAAAATTACCAAGAGCCGACGTTTATCGCGGCATGAAAACGAGTCCGCAGATGCG
>JBGTEI010000349.1:0-2279 GCA_041747875.1 Pyrinomonadaceae bacterium
ACGGTTTCATCCGTTCCGCGATTGATCATCTCGGGGGCATTTTTCCCAACCGTGACTTCGGCGAGCCCGGCTAAAAATCCGGGGCGAGTTTCCGAAGTAAACCGGATATCGGAATACCCTTCGGTTTTGCCCTGAATTGCGGTAACTCGTGCTGTTCCGGTACGATTGTCGGAGATCAGTTTTACGATACCGATTCCGCCGATCAAATTAACCTTTTGTTCTCTTAGGCTACCGTTTTCCTGTTCGGAAGTTTTTCCGTTTGTAGCGAAAACATCGTCGCGCATGACATTATTGCCTGCGGCATTTTCGTTTTCCTTTTCGCTTTTTGAAGGGTCAAAAAATCTTCCCGAAGTAGTTTGAACAATTACCGAACCGTCTTGCGCGGGATGTTCCCATTCATCAAATGCTTCAATAACGATCGTCGTAGAATCACGACCCGATGCCTGTAATTCATTACGCTCAGCAATCACCATGAGTCGTTTCGCGGCTCCCCGGCCATATATTTCTATCTCAACCGGAGCTCCGCTAAGTCCTTCCGGACTCACCGGAATCGCTTTCACCTTATTTGGCCCGGGCTTCAGTCCGATACCGACAAATGAAAATGTTGTGATCTTATTTGTCGGATCTTTTCTCGTCGTCCCGATATTTTCATTTCCAAACTTTGCGCGATCGACTTCGAGCAATGCCGACCAGCCTTCAGCAACGCTGACATCAATATTCATAGACGTCTTTTGCGCTACGTTTCCATTTTGAAGCTTGTGGAGAAAGATTTCTCCCGGTGCAACTGCTCTGTATTCGGTTTCGTCGGTTTTTTCGATCGACTCGCTTTTTGCGGGCTCTCTGTCCGTCGTTTTATCGAGCGCCGTTTTTATTGCGCGATCCTGTTCGGCGGTGTCGCGTCCATCTGTCACAAGTGCGAAATTCTGGCGAAGCATCGCGCCGCCGCCTAACGGAGTGCGCAATAGACGCGTCCAATCTTTTCCGGAACGTCTTCCGCCGCCTGAAAGAACAAATCCTTTCGGTAACGTGATCGGATCGATCGCGATGACCTGGGCACCTTCTGAAACGGCCGGTACGCTGTAAAGTCCCTGCGTATCGGTAGTCGCCGAATTTCCGTTTGATAAATAGATACGCGCGCCCGCTACGGGTTCTTCTCCAAAGTCGAAGACATTGTTGCTGTTTTCGTCTACGAATACACGACCAATGACAAACTGCCGCATTGAGAAGAGTCCTTGTCCAACTTTTACAACTGCGCGTGACGGCAATGAAACAACCTCTTCACCTGTAGCGAATGTTCCGTTTACGACAGCCGAATTAACATTGTCTCCTTTTTGCGCATTGACGCCGATCCTTACGCGATACTGAATCGAAACACCTTCAGCGCTTGGAAGATCTCCTACGGTGAAATCCATTACATTTCCATTGATCGAAGGTTCGATCGGCAATGCCTTTCCTCCTCGAACAATTCGTCCGGTCTCTTCGACATAACTAAAAGAATCAGGAAGAATGTCTTTTACATGAACATTCAAAAGAGGTGCAACGCTTGAATTTCTGATCTCGATACGATAATTTGCAATGTCGCCTAGCTCTGCCTGAGTTCGGTCCGCAGTTTTGCTTAGTTCAATTATCGATTCCTCAAAAAGCGGGATATTAAACGCTACGTCCGCGATGCTCGAGATCACGACTTCCCCTTCTGTCAGTTCAAAACCGTCCGCGATCGCTATCGGCAATCCATCGAGCGCACGCGCGATCATTCTAAATAATCCGTTGCCGTCCGGGCTTAAGGTGATCTGCAGCATCCGCGATCGGAAATTCTCAGCCGTTACACTGACAACATATGTTGCAGGCTGCGACTGAGTCCCGAGCTGGCTTGGCAATAATCCAAAACTGAATCTGCCGCGATCGTCGGTAATGTACGGATTAACGTTTTCAAAGTTTGGTTCAAAACCCTGACCGCCGGGGATGGCGAGCGCGTTGCCCGAAGTGCTGTCTGTAAGTATAGTCACAGTCGCGCCGGGGATCGGAGAATTTGCTCCGCCGCGGGCGGCATATACCGTTCCGAATGGATCGACAACGGCGATCGCCTCTGATGTAACCGCTGTTTTCGCGTTGTCTGCTGAAATTGTCGCGATGTTTACAATTCCTTTTCCGGGCGAGACACTTGCCGAAACCTTTGCTTGCAGACTGATTCGGACAATTTCGTTGGGTTTGACCGATCTGCCGAGCCTGACTATGAGAGTCTTGCCTGAGATTTCCCCTTCGTCGCCATCGGCAGAATC
>JBGTEI010000350.1:0-3150 GCA_041747875.1 Pyrinomonadaceae bacterium
ATGATCGCGCCCATTCCGATCAGGCAGCCCGTTTCGATATAACACGCATGGATCGTAGCAGAATGGCCGACCGTAACCTCATCTTCGATGATCGTTGCAAAATCCCCGCCGATACTCGAAACGTGGATCACGGTCGCATCCTGGATATTTGAACGTTTTCCGATCCTGATGTAATTGACATCTCCGCGGAGCACGCAACCATACCAGATGCCGGCATCTTCGCCGATCTCGACGTCGCCGATAATTACGGCATTTTCCGCAACGAAAGCGCTTTCATGGATCTTCGGAGTTTTACCTTGAAAAGTTTTGATCATAGATTTTCCGATATTTTCAATTATCGCATATTTACTTTGCTTCCTTCGCCGCAATCCATCTTAAAAAAAATCGCGTCCGACTGAAACCTTAGTTTGCGTTTTGCGTAGAATTTGTATCGTGACCGATATTGCATTTTGTTCATTTTTAATAAACATGGGCTTAAAAGACGCTTTTTTGAATTAACTTCGAGTTTTCGGATAAATGAAAATTATCAATAAATGATCCAAACGCTGAAAACATCAAATTTATTGATCGCGGCGGCGCTGCTTTTGTGCTCCGCAGTTTTTGGTTATCCACGATCGATCGATAACAAATTGCACGGATACTGGCAGGGATCGATCGAAAAAGAAGGCAAGACATGGCGTGTAAATTTGAATGTGCAAGATAAAGGCGGAATTTATCGGGCTTTTGTTGATTTTCTCGATGTTGACGCGCACGATCTCGAATTTTCCATTGTGCAAACGCGAAAAAACGTTCGCGTAGAACGATCGCAGCCAAACGGAAATGCGATCATTTTTGAAGGCGAGATCAAAAACGATATTTTTAAAGGAAATTGGTCCGGCACAAACACAAACGCAGTTTTTTATCTCAAGCGAGGAAAATTACCGCCGAAGTATTTTCGCGAAGAAGAAGTTTCTTTTCGAAACGGCGATGTTACTCTTTCTGGAACTTTGATCCTGCCGCTTTCAAAACCGTCATTCCCTGCGGTCGTTTTCGCACACGGAAGCGGCGCGGAAACGCGCGCGCCAAACCGTTCGCAGGCGATACGATTCGTCAAACGGGGCATTGCCGCTCTTGTCTATGATAAACGCGGAACGGGCAGATCTACGGGCGAATGGCGCAGCGCAAGCATGGAAGATCTGGCAAGGGACGCGATCGCCGGTGTCGAATTCTTAAAAACGAGAAAAGGAATAAATAGACTTAAGGTCGGTGTCTCAGGACACAGCCAGGGCGGATGGGTTGCGCCTTTCGCATCCACGCTTTCGAGAGATATTTCATTTGTTATTGCAAGTGCGGCTTCCGGCGTCAGCCCTGATGAGCAGAGCATTTACCATCGGGCAAACGTAATGCGGAACCTGGGATATCCGGAAGAAGCCGTGAAAATTGCGACCGACCTGCGCAGACGCCTCTACGCTTCGGGAAAGCTTATTCTGGAAAACGATCCGAGCGCCAATGCTGTCCGCAAGGAAGTTTCTATAGAACTTGCAAAGTACGCAAACGAACCATGGTTCGAATCCGGAGCGGAACTGCCGCCAAATTTGGACGGCGAGAAACCTGCGACGGGTGCGCTTGAGCTTTTGTTTTTTAAAGCTGTTCCGATGTGGGAAAAAGTAAACGTTCCGGTTCTGCTTTTTTGGGGTGAAAAGGATCGGATCGTTCCCGTGATCGAGGGAAAGGCGATCATCGAAAGAGCCTTAGCAAAAGCCGGAAATAAAGAGGTGACCGCCAGAGTGTTCCCAAATATTGACCACGGCGCGGTTTTTGTAAGAGACGGCAAACCATGGGATTTTCCGAGGGTTGATCTCGAGTATTACGAAGAAATGGTGGAATGGACACTTTTAAAAACAAAGCATTAAAGGTTTAGGCTGCCCGGATTTTGGTGTTTTTTTATTTTTGGTTGGTCTGATTGGGATCTCGGGCCACGCGAACGTTTGGAAAGGAAATTTTAATTATGCGCTTACTTGTATTTTGCTTCATATTCCTCATCACTGCCTCGCCGGCGCTTACTCAGGCGAAGACGGATGATTTCTCGGCGCTTGAAAAAACTATCGAGGCTGAACTTTTGGCTACAAAAACACCGGGCGCATCATTTGCAGTAATTTCCGGCGGTAAGATCATATTTTCAAAAGGATTTGGCACAACCAGCGCGGAAGATGGAATTCCGGTAAACGCGGATACTCTGTTTCGGATGGGTTCGACGACTAAAATGTTTACTGCTGCAACCCTCGCAACGCTCGCTGACCAGGGAAAATTGAAATTCGACGCCCCGATCGAGAATTACATCAAAGGTCTTTCTCCAAAAGTTTCGCAACTGAACGCACACAGCCTTTTGAGTCAATCCTCAGGATTGAGAGATCTTCCGACAACGGTTTTCTCAAATGATGACGCCGGACTGGGACAAAATATTCTTGACTGGAAAGACGACGTATTTTTTACCGAACCGAGCACAATTTACTCATATTCGAGCGCAAACTATTGGCTTTCGGGATTTCTTACCGAGAAGATCTACGGTAAACCGTACGCCGATGCGGTCGCTGATCTTATTTTGCGTCCGCTTGGAATGAATCGCTCAACGATCCGGCCAAATGAGGCGATTACGTATCCGCTTGCCCTCGGACATGAGATCAAGCAAGGAAATGCTTCTCTGATACGTCCGATAGACAACAACTCCGCGAAATACCCCGGTGGTTCGCTATTTTCGAGCGCAAACGAATTGTCGCGCTGGGCGATCGCGGTCTTAAATAGTGGAAAGATCGACGGCAAACAGATCATCCCGCAGTCTGTAACAGAGAAACTTACAAAACCTCAGTTTTACCTCCCCGGAGAAGAGAAAGTGTTTTACGGATATGGACTCATCGGCTACACGGATCGCGGCGTAAAGACCATATCACACGGCGGCGCGTCACGCGGCTATGGATCAACGGTCTTTTTTGCGCCGGAGGAAGATATCGCGATCATCGTGCTGGCGAACACAAGCGGACAAACCCTGCCAAGATCGCGAAGCAAGGCGATGGAAATGCTTCTCCCTTTTTCAGCCGCAACAAATGAGCAGCCAAAATTATCGGATCCGGCCGGAGAAGAAATAAAACGCTATTCCGGCACCTACAAACATGC
>JBGTEI010000351.1:0-7174 GCA_041747875.1 Pyrinomonadaceae bacterium
GGAATAGAACGAGGCGATTTATAGACCGTTACTAGAAATCGTTCGGGAAACGAATATGAATACCAGGATGAGTTTGACGATCTACGGCTCCAACAATGGCGGGGGAGATCTGAAGTTTAATATTTCGAGTTCTCAAGTCTTTGAAAGAGTATTGAGTGGTTTAACAACGATCGTAAGCGGATCGTTTTAGGGGGAGAAAGAATAAAGTAATGAATAATAAAAACTTAGTCACTACGGTTTTTGTCGGATTGGTCGCATTGGTTGTGATTCTTGGCTGCGGAGGCGGTGAACCGGTCGATCCGAAGTTTCAAGGCGATTGGACAGGCGAAAACGGAACAACAATTTCGATGACATCCGACGGTAAAGCAAGTTTCAGATCGGGAAATAAAAAGGTAACCGGCGGCGCTGCGGTAATCGACAAAGAGGCTAAAACTCTAACGATCTCGCTATTTGGCATCAGTCAAACATGGAAGATCGACGAGGAACCCGGTGAAGACGGCGAAATGAAATTGAGCGGTGTGATCTTTCGGCGGAAGTAAGATGTGAATTACTAAACGACGCTGACGGCGATCTGGAAATCGCAACAACGGATGACGGCGGGTTTGTCAACTTTTCGCAAAGACGGAACGACGATTGTTTTCAAAATGTTGAGATCTGTAAATACCATTTATGGGAATTTAACTGGGACAACTTTATCGTCGAAAACGAAGAATCTGTCGGAGAACGAAAGCCCGCTTCGAAATTCACGCATGACAAGCCGGGTGAATAAACAGTAAAGATCTTCTACAAAGGCATGCATGTGCGTGAAGCCAATTTTACGATCGACCAAAAAGGCTGGATCGCTTCGAACGAGTTTTCCAAGCAGATATATCTGACCAATCACAAAATCGCCGTTCCCGTAAAAGTGATGGGAAATATCGACAAATGGAACGCGGCGGCGTAGAAAACCAACTCATTTAACGGTAATCCGCTAAAGCGTTTTATCGCGCCGTAAAAAAGGACGTAATTATGAGGGAATATCAGAGTTTTACAAAGATTTGACTGGGTTTTAGTAAGACGACAAAAATCCCCTCAGATCCCGGTGTTTCGCGGTGAAATCGGAAAACTTTTCACGAGTGTTGATTATGACCAAGAAACCTGATCTATCTCTCGTGACGATTTGTTTTTTGCTAATAAGCGGTTGCGGCCTCTTTAGCAAAAGTGAGGTGCCGCGGGATCAAGTCGATGCTGATATTAAGCGTCAGACACTTGAGGTTAAATTCGGTGATGAAACTGTTGAATGGGAGTTTGACAATAAATTGATCAAGCCCCTGACTTGTTTCGCAATCAACACCGATGGAAGTAAAATCAGCGAATTAAATGCTGACCTTTCGGTAACGGTCGCCTCGTGGAGACACGTAACTATTCAGGATAAACCGTTTTATTCAACAGTTTACGGAAAGATGCTGATGCGTTACGGAAAAGAGGGGGACAGATGGATCTTAGAAAATGCCGAGCCGCAGGACATAACTCTGGAAAAACCAGAAAACGGGGAAGCCTTTAAAAAATTCGTAACGTGAGTGATGCCGCTTTGTTAAGGTAAAAGCACAAATGATTAAGAGATCGATACGAATTTTCGTTATCGGTAAATTTACATAATGGAAGGAGAAATATGAAGAAAAATATCACCTTAGTTTTAGGAATATCGCCACTAGCAGCATTCTTGGCTGCTTGCAGCTGGAAGCCTGAAGTTTCCGCCGTGCCGATAACGGCCCCGTGGAACGCGCTGAATCTGCCCGTAAAGGAAAATGCGGTCGTATGGAAGAGCGAACCCAACGAATTCCGGGCGGTTCACAAAGACGATAAGAAAACGGTTACAAAGAATTATACAAAAGCACTTAAATCGCAAGGCTGGACAGTGGAAAAATTCGACGAAAACGGAGACCGCTGGTCGCTTGATATGAAGAATGGTAACGAGCAGCTGTAGCTGGAATTTTATGATTTCGATAATACGGGCGTTTTGATCGAGAAGAACTAATGCCGAGAATTATCGAAAAGCAGTATTAAAAAAGAAAATTTAGAAGTGAGGGAAGCATCGTATCAGGTCTAACTCAAAATATTAAAAAAACCAGATCGAAATCACCCGTTATTTTGAATAAGACGCGAAGCTCAGGCGAGAATTAAAAAAGCTGACAAAGCTAATAGGATTTTGTGTCACTTTCACATACAGGACCAACATAACTTTTCGATCTATCAATTAACCTAAAGGTACAAGCAACCTCCGCAAATCTGAGAGTAAAAACTTTTGCGGAGGTTTTTTATATTTTGCAGTAAATCCGTTTCGAAATTCCCAGCTGATTTCCTCTTAAATGCTGCGCCAATAAAAAATCTAAAAAAATGTGAAGTGTTTTCCCCGGATTGTCTTAATTGTATAGGAGACTTTTTCAAATAATCAATTAGAACGGGCTCCAAAATAATATTTAAGGCGGAGAAAAAATTATGGGCAGTCCTTTTTTATACAGATTACGCGTGGAAGGTAAAGGCATTGGTCAAAATCTCATTCCGATATTTGCTTTTAAACCAGGAGACACAACTACTTCACCGTTTCATTTGGGAAATGTGGATCTTTCGATGATGCAGATGATCGCACTAGGTGCGGACGGCGCAAGAATGTTGACCGTTTGTACGAATCAAATTTACGCATATCGATCACTGGCTGACAAGAATGTCGACTATTTCGAGCTGCATATCAAAGACACGAGGTTCCGCACACGTCCCACCGAGGACAGGCGGACGGTAGCGACGATCACCTGCCGCGATATGAAGGGGAGCAAGATGAGTCCAATATCCAATAGTCAAATTAAGATGTCCTGCGAACCATTATCGAACGAATTACAGGTCGTAACTTTGTCATTTTGGGCATATCAGGACGGACCCGTATTTAAAAGGGTTTAATAATCATTTTGAGTGAGTCTATTTCTATTTTCAACTTTTGTCGCTAAAGAACGGTAAGTGTCTGGCCGAAGTTGACGGTGTGGATTTATTCGAAAAAGAGGAGAAAAAAACATGATAAGGAAGTCATTTTCAAATTTCGTATTTCTGGTAATTCTAGGATGCGCGATCAATACGGCAACAGCACAGTTTCCGATAAAAATTCCAAAACTGCCAAAAACCGAAAAGCCGAAAATAGATAAGCCGGCGCCTGATGACAATTCGCCAATTGAAGATCAAACAAAACAAAATCAATCGTCTAAAAGTGACAAAAACTTCGAATATCTCAATCGCACTGAGCCAACCGGCAAGCAACTATTTTTAAAGGACACGCTCGAAATAAAAGTTCAAAAGGACGACCACTATTGGAAATTTCCCAATCAAAACGACTATACAAGCTGGGTGCCGCAGGTCAGTTTCGATATTTTTTTCGACAATAGCACGAAGATGCGCTATTCGGCGGAGTGGTTCAATCCCGATGGTTCGAGTTGGTTTATCGAATCGCTTGATACCGGATTTGTCAGTGCGGAAAAGACGATCAAGGTTTCGAGCCCGTATTCGGGCGAACTATTAAGCACCAAAGCCGTGACGACAACCGGAACTTACGGCGTAAAAATAACCAATGTCAAAACAAATGAAACGGTTTTTCAAGGCAAATTCAATGTCAGCAAAATGCCGCTTTCAAGCGGTGATGCGCGTCTGAAGAATAAGTATTTGTTCTATGTTGATAACGATTGGAATTTGCCCGTTGGCTATGTCGGATTCACGTATTCGGGCGAGACAAGTTGGGATATAGATCCGAAACCGATCGTATTTATGTGGTTTAAGGGCGAATTGGAATCAAAGGACATTGAAGCCCAACTTTTTCAGAACAATCAGCTGATCGCTTCGACCGACGATGGAGGGATGATCAACACCACGCAAACACGCGGTGAAGGCTGCTTTTTGTCACGAGATGTATGTTCTTACAAGCTTTGGGAATTTGCATGGGACAACTTCAAGCTCGAAAACAATAATTGGATCAGGGAGAAGTATCCCAATGCGACATTTACCAGAGACAAGCCCGGCGAATACACTGTGAAGATCCTTTATAAAGGCACACAAGTGCGCGAAACCAAATTTGCGATCGACTCAAAAGGCTGGATCGCTCCGAATCAATTTTCCGAGCAGATTCCATTGCCCCAATACATGATCGTTGTTCCTGTGAAAGTGTTGGGAACGCTCGATAAGTGGAATTCCACGGCCTGGAAAACGGAGGCATTTTATGGGAATCCTTTATCAGGATTCGCGATCCCCTAACTTAGATAAAGATATCGGAGGCTTGAATGAGTCAATACAATGAAAGCAGCTTTGGCAATAGGTATTACTTCGAAGTTGAGTGGGGAGTGGCAAAAAGGATCTATCTAGATAAGTTCTCTTTTGGAGATGAATTCTTTAACTCGTTTGAACTCAACAGGCAGCCGCAGTTACCTCGAAACCCGGTGTATATCTATCCTAACGATAATATGCTTTTGAATCCATTGGTCAAAACATTCGAAGAATTTTACGTCACCGGAAGTTTGTTTCCTAGATGTTCGATCGGAGCTGAATTTTCCGTCGGGAGACAGTTGAAAACAAGAAAGTCTTTCTGGTTCCATAACGTGCGAATACTAGTACTCTTTGGTGACCTCAGACGTCATTCACTTTACTACAAGTTTCGATATGACAATTTCGGATTTCACTAGCCGTTTTTTCCGTATTAGCAAAGTCTTTGCTTTCTTATCCAACTAATCAAGCCTTTTCAATAATGAAGTGTGAGAAAAAAGGAACGAAATGTTTTTTCCGATATGACTTGTCAAAGCAGCGGATATTTCAGTGTCAAATTAAGATGACAGCAGAAACTTTCAATGCAGAAATTTATAAAAGTCAGAACTCATCGGTCGTTCCGCAGACGCTAGGAAATTAGTTGGAAAGCAAAACTTACAAATCGGGATTCTTCGTTTTTTGTTCAGTTTCGATAAAGGAGATGGCTTGATGAATTAAACGGCGGCGACGATATTCAGATTTTGAAAAAGAAGTTGGAGTACCGAGGCTTGAAACTGAATTATTTTATGCGGCTTTGATGACCGCGATAAGGAGAAAAAAATGCTTAAATATTTTATTCTAAGAGATAGTCGATTGAGTGGCCATCTCCCACTTGTTGCAGGCGCCCTCATTACGGCTAATGTTGACGGTTCGACATCACTAACTAGTGCATTTTCCCGGATAACTACTGCCGCACGAGGAAGTGGAAAGTTAGACACGCTTTTCATACTTTGTCATGGTTATCAAAATAGTTTTGCCGGATTTAGTTTTGGCGGCGGGCAAGGCTTGCAGTTAGGTTCTGAGGATTTGAATGCCTCAAATGTAGGAAATTGGTCAGCGATCAAAAACTTGGTGAAGTATATCGTAATTTACGCTTGCGGGACGGCCTACACCGGAATCTCATCACCGACAACTCCCTCCGTTTTGAGTGACGGTAAAAAGTTAATGATCAATTTAGCCAAACAAACTAATTCTACGGTTTTTGCGGCAGAACAAACCCAATGGTATTTTCCAAGTAACTACGATTTTGGTAATTGGGAAGGAACAGTATATATGTTTACTCCGGCAGGAAACGTCTATCCGGGGTCCCTACCCGTATATGAGATTATGGAAATAATTTAATTAAATTTTTCCCGAATTGTCTTGTCAAAGTGAAATACGGATTTCAATTGCATGAGCGGAAGAATAATTCGTCATAGCTAGTCAAAAAGCCGATTATGAACAGAAAAAAACAATTTTCCAACTAGAGGGGCCGGGTGGAGAACGTAAAATATCGATTGCTTTCCAAAATGGAAAGGTGATTTAGAAAAAAGCTATTGATTTGAAGTGATATTAACGACTAAGTAAACCCCCGAGAAGAACGAGGAAAAGTCATGAAAATATATCTGAAAAGGATCGGAACTTTAGCTCTTTTCATTTTAGTTTTAGTTTGCAGCGCCTTTGGACAAAGCACTAATAACGTCACATCTGCTCAAATATTTACATCAGAATCAGACGAGTTTCAGGCCAAATTCTAATCAAACGGCAAGATGGGAAATATTTAAATAGTTAGCAGGTTGGCGGTCGGTTTAAAAAAAATAGTAATAAGCGAAGAACGACCAAAACGGAGAAGACTATGCAAATTTATATCAGTAAGAACAATCAGCAATTGGGACCATTTGAGGAAGCAGACGTTTTAAGAATGCTAAAAGACGGAGAATTTTCGCCAAGCGATTTGGCGATTCGACATGGCGAATCGGAGTGGCAGAAATTGAGTTACTTTTATCCAACGATCGAAAATCAAGCTGAGCCCCAAATTGCGTTGGAAAAACCACCGAAGAAAAGTAAAAAGGGACTCCTTCTCGGTTGCGGCGGATTCTTTCTAATTGCGGTTCTGATCTCCGGAGCATTAGGTTTTCTTGCATATCGAAACCTGTTTCCGACAGATTCGCCGGAGGATCTTCCAAATATGGTTAAAGATTTCAAGTTAGAAAATCGATATCCGCCAAAAGGAAATATTTGGGGAACTGAAACTAATTTCGTGGGGATCTACTCGGATGAAACAAAAACTCGATCCGTGATTTATCTTATGACAGTCTATTCAAATAACGCTGCAGCCGATGATGCACTTCGCGAGGGATTGGCAAGATCGTGCCAATCAGGTGAAACCCCAATGAGGTTTTCGTTTGTCGGCAAAGGAGGCGAGGATGTTTCACAAGGTGCAACATGTGCCGTACCGCTGTATGTCAAAAAGGACAACAAGCTTGTTACACTTGGAGGAGGCGGAGCAAACGCGGCGGCTCTCATTGAATTTGCCGAACATTTACCGTTTAATGAAGGAACGACAATGAAAAAGGCTTCGGAAAAGGAATAATATCATCTCCAGTTTTCAGCGGCCGTACCTTCAATGCATAAATCAATTTGATGAAGCGATCAATTTTATTCGGGTTGGTTTCTATCACAACGGACTGAAAAGCGGACATCTTCATGTGCTACTAACATCGTATTAGCGACGTTTTTCAAATCCTTTTTCCAATTCCGATAGACGCTTGCTAAGATCACGGAGCGTTTTTGCCATTTCACCCAAACGTCTGTAAGCGGCGGTTGAACGAAGCCAATCGCGATTATCAAAGGCGGGAATACCGGAGATCACTTTTCCGTC
>JBGTEI010000352.1:0-2300 GCA_041747875.1 Pyrinomonadaceae bacterium
CATCGCGTAACCGCCGACCACGAGAAATTCAACTTTCTCTTCGATAAACGCGGATAATATGTCTTTGAAGTCCGGATTCAGCAACTTTTCCCCCCTTAAATGCCCAGGCGTCTTGCGCCAATTGCCACATCATCGCCCATCGCTCAGCTGCCGTCGTTTCTTTCAGATCGTCAGTTTTATCGTCGAGCGACATCTTACGAATCCTTTTGTCTAAAATCTTCATAACAAGTATTGCAACATCAACTAAATCCTAATTTCGCCGAGCTTTTGGGTTAGTTTATCTGAGGAATTTAAAATCGGTTTTAATTCAAATCATTCCATTCCTCGACACTGATTTCTCGCTCGATAATTTCTTCAACTTGGCGAATCATCATTCGCAATTGCGGAACAGAATATTCTTTGTTTGAGGGAACGGTTAAACGGTTTTGCCCAAAGACCAAAAACTGATGTCTTGAACCCGAAAAGGGACCATCAAATCCCAGTTTGCGAAGACGTCTTACGAAGTCTTTTCTTTTACACGGATTCCAATTGCTCATGTTCAGGTTTCTTGTTCAAATCTATGCTGCCCAAAATTGGCAATGAATGTCCGAGCTTTAATCCGACCAAAACCCAATCTTCCAAAACCGAATGCAATTCTTCTTCGCATCCACGTAATGTTTCAGCAAACGCTACGACCCCTTTGCAGGCTGGTATTTTTCCGAAAAACGTTCCGTCTTCCAGCTTGTCATACTCAGCGCCCGCCAGAGCCCCCGATATGTAATCACTTAATATAAATTGACCGATCATGTTTTTGATTTTATCAATTAACTCTAATACCTCCAATCTTTTCCGACGGCTTATCCGATGATTCCTTCAGATAAAGCGCATTTTCCTGATCGCGTTTTTCTTTCTCATCCGATGAATGCCATTTTAGCCATTGTTCGGGGGCGTCGAAGGTTTCTCCGCCGTGTTTGGTCAGGCGTTTGCGGATGCGGCACATTACCGGGGTGTTTGTTCCGACTCCGGAAATTATTGCCTGTCCTTTGGTTAATGCCGGGAGCTCGGCGAGCATTGCGCGGCCGGCACCTTCTACGGATTGGGCGATCGTTTGCTGATCGATCGGGTTGACGATCCGCATGATAATTTGCGTCATGCATTGCGATAAAACGTCCTGATCGAGTTTCCCGGGGCGCTGCGTGATGAGTCCGATCCCGACTCCGAATTTTCGTCCTTCGGATAGGATCTGCTTTAAGATGTTGGTCGAAACGACGCTTGCTCCGGCGGGCGCGAAACGGTGTGCTTCTTCAAGCAGCGCAAAAACGGGATAGTCGAGGAAATTCTCGCCTTTATCAACTCCTTCGCGGACGGTCATCATCCGCGCTTTGTTGACTCGTCTTAAAAGTGTACCGACGATCACCTGCTGCTCATGCTGTTCGATGTCTGACAGCTCTAAAACCGTACAGCGTCCCGGTGCGAATAGTTCCTGAATCGGAATGTGTTCATTGTCGCTAAAAATGCCGTCGCGCTTATCAAAACGGGAATCGAGCCGCCACAGTAGGCCTTCGATCGATGACACATTTCCCGCATTATTGCTGTCTTCATCGCCGTATTTTTGTTCGACAACGGCTTCGCGCAAATCGTGATATCCCCACAGCCTGCGGTCAGAGCCGGGAGCGTCGGTCAATTTTCGAAACGCCTGCGACAGGAAATGATTCATCTTGTCCGACGTGCCTTCGGGCAAGAGATATTTAACGTCGGCTTCTGTCAGCGTTGAAAAACGAACCTTGATCTGTTCGTGTTTGAAGATCTTTACCTCCGGCTTGTAGCCGTCTTCACCAAAAAACTGCGAATCGCCGTGGATCGACTGCATCGTGTGATATTCGCCGTGCGGATCGACTATCAGAACCGCCGCGCGGTTATACGAATTCATCAGTTCTTCAACAAGTACGCCCGCCGTATAAGATTTTCCCGAACCCGTCGAAGCAAGGATCGCTAGGTGCGTAGAGACAACATTTTTGATCGAAAGCACGACCGGAACCTCGCCTTCTTCACGCGTCAAAAGGCTCCCGATGTGTGCCGAACCCACTTCAGATCTCTGTTTTGGTGAAAGCATTTCCGAAAGCTCAGCCGATGACGCGAGACGGATCGACTCGCCGGGGTTTGGCGGAATTCTCGGATTTACAAAATCGCTCAGAGCCTTACTGAAATAGCCGATCGTTTCAACTTCGATCTCGTAGATCTCATTAGCGTCGCTTGCCAATCCGATCATTGAAGAAACTTCAGATGGGGGTGTTTCGGGATCGGAGAGAAACGAATCGGGC
>JBGTEI010000353.1:0-3044 GCA_041747875.1 Pyrinomonadaceae bacterium
GAATCGCCGAAAAGCGTAGCGATCGTGTAATTTGTCAGGTCTTCGGGTCGTGCACCGCTTCCAACCGGATTCCAAAATCTTTCTATAACAAAACGGGCGATCTTCTGCGCAAAGTTGCTGTTCCTCAATTCAAGACGCGCAATGCTCAGGTAGAAATGTGTGTGAATAGATTCCTCGCGAACTATCCCTTTGAGAATGTGGGTTAAAACCGGATGATCGGCAAGCTCGATCAATCGCCGGTAGCTTTGCGCCGCCGAAAGCTCATTGATCGTACCGTAAGTCATATGTGTTGCCGTAAAACTTTTGCCAACACAATTAGTAAACGATGTCAGCAGACGCGCATAAAGGTGGTAGTACTTCGATACACTACCGGTGATCTCTTCCTTCCATTTGTCGGAAGTTTCAAATCCTGCTTCGTTCAGAAACTGATTGAGGAGTTCGCCGTGTGTTATTTCCTCAACCCCCCAGCGCTCCATAAATTTGCTGATAATCGGATCTTTTCCCGTAGGCGTACGCAACAATTCCTTATGATACATATCCGTCAGGATTTCGATATCGCGCATATACATCAATACCGGCACCAACCGTTCATCAAACTTGAACTGCTTCACGTCCTGCCACGGAATATCCGCGATAAACTCGTCAGTTAGTGCTCGCGGCTGTTTTTCAAACCAGTTTAGGACATCTTGATTAGTTTCAAAGGTCATTGTTTATAATATTCGCAATAAAATAGCTTACAGATTCAATCCTAAGCCAAACCCCACTTTATTTAATTCATCCGACGTGTTTCACGCACATTAGATTAGTGAATCTATTTCGCGGAAATTTTTCATTTTGCCCCATTAACCGATCATGGAGCGAAAATGATAGGATATTAAAATTCTAGGCACTTTATAAATAATATGAGAATTTTAGCTTTTTTTGCAACATTTCTGTGCATATCATCCGTTTTATTCGCACAAACATCAACACTTTCCGTTGACGGCGAAAAACGCCTGACTAATATAAAACAACTGACATTTGGTGGCGAAAATGCCGAGGCGTATTTTTCTTCAGATGGAAAGAAACTGATCTTCCAATCAAAAAGAGACGGGCGCTCCTGCGATCAGATATACACAATGAACATCGATGGCTCCGATACGAAAATGGTTTCAACCGGCGACGGCAGAACAACCTGTTCGTATTATTACCGGGGCGGCAAGAAGCTGCTCTATGCTTCGACCCATCTCGGAAACAAAGAATGTCCGCCAAATCCGGATTTCTCCAAAGGTTATGTCTGGGCTATCTATCCCGATTATGACATTTTTGCTGCCAGATCTGACGGCACAAAAGTAAAACAGCTGACAAAATCGCCCGGGTATGACGCGGAAGCAACCGTTTCTCCCGACGGAAAGAAGATCGTGTTTACATCTACGCGTGACGGAGATCTCGATATCTATTCGATGGATAAGGATGGAAAAAACGTAAAGCGACTTACTACTGCGCTCGGTTATGACGGCGGACCATTCTACTCACCTGATGGAAAACAGATCGTTTATCGTTCTTTTCATCCAAAAACCGATGCCGATATCGCGCGATATAAAGACCGCCTTGCCAATGATATGATCGAACCAAATAATTTTGAGATCTGGGTTATGAATGCCGATGGAACAAATAAACGCCAGATAACGAAACTCGGCGCGGCGTCTTTTGCTCCTTATTTTCATCCAAACGGAAAAAAGATCGTTTTTTCGTCAAACTATTATGCCGATGATGAACGAAAAAGAAATTTCGATATCCTGATGATAAACGCTGACGGAACAGGACTCGAAAGAATCACCACGTACGATTCGTTTGACGGGTTTCCGATGTTTTCGCCTGACGGCAAGAAATTGGTTTTCGCATCAAATCGCAATGCGGAGACGCAGGGTGATACGAATGTCTTTATTGCTGATTGGGTTGAATAAGTAAAGTTTGAGGAATGACTTATGTTAACTAATAAACTTCTTAGTGTGAGCTTTGCTGTGATTTTGTTTTCAATAACGGGATTTTCACAGGAAGCGAAACCCATAGACAAATTTGGCGACGCAAACTGCGAAGATCTGATGGCTCGTCTCGACGGATTTGCAATTGCGATTCAGAATGAAACCAATTCTCATTTCGGTTATGTCGTTATCTATGAAGGAGAGCACGAAAGATATGTTTACGATCGCCGGTCAAATGGGAGGCTTAAAACGTTTTCGCCCGTTGAGGGAGAAGCGAATACATACGGGGAATTCATTCGAAATTATCTTATTAAAAATAGGGGTATATCGAAAAACAATCTAATGATCGTCAGCGGCGGATTTAGGGAGAAGTTTAGTGTCGAACTTTGGATCGTTCCTCGAAACGGGAAGATTCCCGAGGCAACGCCGACAAAAGACACATTAAAATATCGAAAAGGATCTACAACGGATATTTGTGATGAAATGTGATCGATATCAACGATCTGGCTTACTCATCCTGCTTTTGTTGGCAGTAAGTATCTCTGCGCAGCAAACCGCAGATAAACAGATCGAACATATTCGAAAAACCTACACCGAATTGACCGAAAGAATTGCGACGGCAGAAAAAGACGAAGAATCCGGTAAAACTTCGTCCCTGGCCGTCAACGAACTCGTCATTAACAAACTCGATCGAAGCTGGGCCGCAGTCGGGATCTTTCGGATCACTTACCGATTCTACTATCAAAACAAAGAAGAAGAACCCTATCCAACCGAACTCGTTAAAGTCACAAGAAGTGCTGAAATTTCCGCACGCAAGTATGCCGAAGAGTTTGTTTACGACTCTTCGGGAAGCCTGATCTTCTATTTTGAAAGATCCGAAGATGACGACGCGCCGCTGGAGCGCCGTGTTTATTTCGCGAAAGGAAAACCGATAAGGATCATTGAAGATAACGAGGCGCGAGATAAGTTTACAAACGACGATCTTTCAAAGATCGACGAAATTCTGGAAAGAAGCTCAAACGCCAGCGAGATATTTATTTATTCGATCAAGGATTAACAAATGAAAAAGCAATTATTTAG
>JBGTEI010000354.1:0-2311 GCA_041747875.1 Pyrinomonadaceae bacterium
CTCGTGAACTTTATAAGCATGAACCGCTTGAAAAGCTGAATGACCGCGAAACTTCGATCCCGGAAGAAACATCATTTCCTAATGATCCGATCGCTAAATCGCTTTCAGATCTCGTTACGGCAAAACAACTCGGATTGATCCGGGCCGTCTCAAGAGAGCGGGGCGTCGATGCTAATGCGGAAAGTAAGCGCTTTATGAATTGCAGCGTGGACGAACTCTCACGAAAAGCGGCGTCGAGCCTGATCAATCATCTTCAGCGAAGTCCGCTTTTACAGGATTTCGGACGACAGACAGCAGCTTAGTTTGAAAATTAGCATTTTGGCCAATTACCTCATTTTCGATCTTTACGGACTTTTCTTGGTAGATCTGTTTAGCCGAATAGTGACGATCATAAAGGAATTGGTCAAAAACGACGATTGAGTTGTGAATCAAAACGCCCTGTTTTCTCCACATGAAGCAGTTAGTTTGTCTCGGTTCACAACTCGATCTTTTCTCCGAGAATCTAATTTCGCTTTTAATTTCAAAATGCTATTCTTTTTTGTATCAGGATTTATTTTTTTAGATTCATTCGCCCCCCTTAGATCAAATAAAGGAGAATAATAATGTCGGAAAAATTTGAAATAAAGAAAGCAACAAACGGTAAATTTCACTTTAATTTATTAGCTGGTAATGGACAGATCGTCTTGTCAAGCCAAATGTATGAAACAAAAGCGGCTGCGGAAAACGGAATTGAATCCGTTCGTATAAATAGCGCTGATGATAGCCGGTTCGACCGTAGAGAATCTACAAGTGGCGATCCATATTTCGCTCTCAAGGCAGCAAACGGTTTAGAGATCGGAAAAAGCCAAATGTATAAGTCTTCTGACGGGATGGAAAATGGAATTGAGTCTGTAAAAACCAACGCGCCATCGGCGGAGATCGTTGATACTACAAGCGCGTAATTCACAAACAAGGAGAAGAAAGCAATGGCAGATCAAGGAGCGGCAGGACAAATGGCGATGCCAAAACACGGCGAGATTTGTTGGAACGAACTTTCAACAACTGATACTGAAGTATGTAAATCTTTTTATAGCGAGCTTTTTGGCTGGAAATACAGGGAAAGTGATTCAACTGAAATGCAATATACTGAAATGACCCAGGATGACGGCGCACCGTTTGGCGGAATGTATAATCAAACTGCTGAAATGGCGGGTATTCCGCCACATTGGATGTCATATATTGCGGTCGATGATATTGACGCCTCATTGGTTAAAGCCGAAGAACTTGGCGGAAATATTGTCGTCCCTGCGACGGATATCCCCGAAACCGGAAGATTTGGCGTTATTACAGATCCATCGGGTGCGGCGATTGCGATGATCACTTTAGGCGGTTGAAAATTTACTATCTATCAAAATAAAAAAGATGAGAGTACGATTTCGATCCTCTCATCTTTTCTACTTTTAAAAGCGAATTTTTACTATTTCCTTCTGCCTGAAAATTCGAGCGGAACCGGGATCATCGTGGTTGTAATTACACCATTGATCAAATCTCCGTCAACCGTACCCTTTATACCAAGCTCCATATCCTGTCCTTGAAACGCCGTTTTGGCAACTGCAGAGACAGAATTCCCGTTTACCTTTCCATCGCTCAGGTCGCCTTCACCCAGCATTGATTCAAGAGATCCGGTTAACGAACCACCGTCCTGATTTATTACCAATGTCACCGGAAGCTTCTGCCCTTGTGCTTCTACCGAAAGCTCCCATGTACCGGCAACGTTCGCCGGCATTTCATCGCTTTCTGAATTGCCATATGCGGTTTTGTCTTTTACATTTCCGTCGGTATCGAAGATCTCAATACTTTCCGCATATTGCGACACCTGCGGAATTACTTCTTCTGCATCCCCGACAATAACGATCGCGATGTTGTCTGCATCGATATATTCTTTTGCCACGCGCTGTACGTCTTCAAGTGTCACCGCGTTGACATTTTCCCTGTACGTATCAAGATAATCGGCGGGAAGATCGTAGAGTAATTGTGAAACGATCAATCCGGTCAGACCGCCTTGCGTCTCTGCCCGGATCGGGAAAACCCCGGTCAAATAACTTTTCGCATCGATCAGATCCTGTTCGGAGGATGCTTCGTCACGAATACGATTCAGTTCAAAGAAGAATTCTTTTAGCGAGTCGCCCGTCACCGATGTTCTAACCTCGGACGTTGCTTCAAAAGCACCTGCATGGCGTTTTGTATAAAAACGGGAATAAGCTCCATAGGTATACCCTTTCTCTTCCCTAAGATTCATAAAGAGCCGTGAGGATGCACCTGCGCCAAGGAT
>JBGTEI010000355.1:0-2922 GCA_041747875.1 Pyrinomonadaceae bacterium
CGAATAACTAGATAGTAAAACAAAAAGATGTCATTTGAGAATATCGATTGGATATGGAAAGACGGCGATTTTTTGCCGTGGGCGGATGCGAAAGTACACGTTTCTGCTCACGGACTCCATTACGGGAGCGGAGTATTTGAAGGGATCCGGTGCTATAAGACCGACAGCGGTGCAGCGGTTTTCCGTTTGAAAGAACACTTTGAAAGGTTCTTTGAATCGGCGGCAGTTTACGGTTTTGAGATCCCATACACAAAAGAAGAACTGTGTGAGGCGACTGCCGAACTGATCAAGCTAAACGGCTTCGAAAGCTGCTATATTCGTCCGATCTGTTATTTAGGAAGTAGCAGCCTTGGTCTTTATCCGGCAAAATGTCCGGTCGAAGTTTCTATAATGGCGTGGAATTGGGCGGCTTATCTTGGGCAGGAAGGACTCGAAAATGGTATCCGTGTGACGATCTCGCCATGGCGCAAATTTCATTCGAGTATGATCCCGACGACGGCAAAAGCATGCGGGCAATATTTGAATTCAATTCTCGCCGTTAGAGAAGCGTTTGCGCGTGGGTATGATGAAGCGCTGCTTCTGGACATGAACGGAAATTTGGCGGAAGGATCGGGTGAGAATCTTTTTGTGATCAAAGACGGAAAAGTATTTACAAATCAGGCTGACGATTCGATCCTGATGGGAATAACGAGAAGCGCGGTTCTCGAGATCACTGACAAACTCGGGATCGAAAAAAAGGTAAAACCGCTTGAACTCGATGATCTGCTAGACGCCGATGAAGCCTTTTTTACGGGAACAGCGGCTGAAGTAACTCCGATCCGCGAAGTTGACGGAAAAGATATCGGTTCGGGCGGCCGCGGGGAAATAACAGCGAAGATCCCAAAGACTTTCTTTGATGCGACCGCCGGACGAGACGCACGGTTTAGCGAATGGCTTTACGCAGTTTAACGGTCATCTTCTACGATACGAAATAATGTTAGAAACCGATACAAATTACAATCGATACGATCCCGCTTCCGCCGTTGGCGAAAGCATGATATACCGACTTTCAAATTCGCCCGCTTTCTATCAGAAAGAAGAAATTGAAAAAGTTGCAGCGAAGATTCGCCCGTTTATTCGCCGCACACCGATCTTTCACGATGAGGTTTTAAGCGAGCGTTTTGGTACAAACATTTTCTTAAAACTCGAACTTCTTCAAAAAACAGGAGCCTTCAAAGTTCGCGGCGCTTTTAATAAAATGCTGTCTTTGACCGGGACGCAAAGGCAATGCGGCGTTGTAGCAGTTAGCGGAGGAAATCACGCGCGGGCGGTTGCTTATGCTGCTAAGGTTATCGGCACGAAAGCCTTGATCCTGATGCCGGAATATACTCCCGAAAGTTATATAGACGAGACACGGAGGCTTGGAGCCGAAGTGCTTTTGTTTCCGAGTCTAGAGGATGCATTCGCGCAGGTTAAGAAATATGAAGAAGATGGATATGTAAATATTCATCCCTTTGATGATCTCGAAATTATCGCCGGGCAGGGAACGGTCGGACTCGAGATCTTAGAAGATCTTCCTGAAGTTACGGATGTCGTCGTCAGCGTTGGCGGCGGTGGATTATCAACCGGTATCGCTGCGGTCATTAAAACTGAAAAGCCGGAAGTAAACGTTTGGGGCGCAGAAACACGCGGTGCGGACAGCATGGCAAGCGCTCTTGATGCCGATCGAATCGTTACGCTTGCGAAAATAGACTCGATCGCCAAAGCTCTCGGCGCACAGGCGGTCGGCAAAATATGTTTTGATCTTGCGCGGAAATATCTAAGCGGTGTGATGGTCGTCAGCGACAAAGAGGCGATGGACGAGTTGTTTTATTTGCTGGATCGGGTAAAAGTTTTAACCGAACCGGCGGCTTCGTGTACATTGGCAGCTGCTGAAAAACTCCGCGCGAATTTCACGCCGTCGAGCAACGTATTACTTGTACTTTGCGGAGGTAATATGAGCATAAGCGACCTGATCGCGCTCCGCAGCGAATATAAATAAATATTTAACATGGGAAAAAAGAAGAAAAGTTTTGTTATAACGGACGGAGTCGAGCGTTCGCCAAATCGAGCGATGCTGCGCGCTGTTGGGTTTAAGGACGAAGATTTCAAAAAGCCGATCGTCGGCGTAGCGAATGGTTACAGCACGATCACGCCGTGTAATCTGAGCCTCGGAAAACTTGCGGACGCGTGCATCGAATCGGCAAAAGACGCGGAACTGATGCCGCAGGTTTTTGGCACGATCACGATCAGCGACGGGATCTCGATGGGAACCGAGGGGATGAAATACTCTTTGATCTCGCGCGAAGTGATCGCAGATTCGATCGAAACGGTTTCGCGCGGTCAGTCATTTGACGGATTGGTCGCGATCGGCGGCTGCGATAAAAATATGCCCGGCGCGATGATCGCGATCGCGCGTTTAAATATTCCTTCGATCTTTGTTTACGGCGGAACGATAAAAGCCGGAAAACTGCACGGTGAAGATCTGACCGTGGTCAGTTCATTTGAAGCCGTCGGAAAATTTACCGCGGACAAGATCGATGAGAATGAATTGACCGAGATCGAACGCCACGCATGTCCCGGTGCGGGTTCATGCGGCGGGATGTTTACCGCAAACACTATGTCTTCGGCGATCGAAGCTATGGGGATGAGTCTTCCGTATTCGTCAACGATGGCTGCTGAAGATGATGAAAAGGTTGAAAGCGCGAGGCGATCGGCTGAAGTTTTGGCGCAAGCCGTCGAAAATGATCTATTGCCGAGAGAAATTTTGACCCGTAAGGCATTTGAAAATGCGATCGCAGTGGTGATGGCAACGGGCGGATCGACAAATGCCGTTCTCCATTTGCTTGCGATCGCACACTCGGCAGAAGTTCCGCTTGTACTCGACGATTTTGAGCGAATTCG
>JBGTEI010000356.1:0-2254 GCA_041747875.1 Pyrinomonadaceae bacterium
AATTTGCGGTGTGAAATTCGGCGATCAGGACGATCAATTACTGGAAGACCTGAAAGCTGAATATCCAAGTGCCGAAATAACTGCCGGAGGGGAAAATCTCAAAGGGTTTATTAACCAGATCCTCCTGCATCTCGACGGAAAACGCCAGCAGCTTGATCTTCCAATCGACGTTCAGGCGACGGCGTTTCAGATGCGGGTTTGGGAAGAACTGCGAAAGATCCCGTATGGAGAAACGCTTTCATATAAAGACGTTGCCAAAAAGATCGGAAACGAGAAAGCTGTCAGGGCAGTTGCAAGTGCGTGTGCGAAAAACCGCGTTGCACTTGTGATTCCATGTCACCGAGTGATCGGTTCGAGCGGAAAAATGAGCGGCTACAGGTGGGGGATCGAACGAAAGAAAAAATTGATCGAAAAAGAAAAGCGTTAAATTGAAGGCGGAACATCATGAGTTATAAAGTGGTTGGAATACCCGAAGATATATCAATAAAAGCGCGCAAGACGATGCGGTCGCCGCAATATGGACACCCGGCATTTTCAGAAATTGCAACGGGATATGGACCGTGCCGCGCATGTTTGAGGACTTTTGATGAGGGTCAAGAAGAAAGACTCTCGTTTACCTACAATGCGTTTGAAGGACTTTCGGACCTTCCTTTGCCCGGTCCTATATTTATCCACACTGATGACTGCGATCCTTTCCGCCACTCAGGATTCCCGGAGAAACTGCGGGATCTGCCGATGCTTTTTGAGGGATTTGGAGAATCGGGCGAACTCGTTGTTCGGGAAAAGGTGCAGGAATATCAAATCGAATATGATATCAGTAATATTTTTACTAATACCGCTATAAAATATATCAATCTTCGGAATTCCGAAGCGGGTTGTTTTATCGCGCGTATCGACCGAAAAGATTAATAGCCATAACCATTTTACGAAGTATTGAAGATAATTCAGATATTCTGTTTGTAAATTCGAAACAACATCCAATATACTGCGTACACATTTAGCAGTTCCAATTTTACAATTTAATTCTTTAACAGTTATGAAGAAACATTTCTTGCGTTTTTCTGCCGCAATTTTTGCGTTTGTTTTGCTCGGTACTTCTGTATTTGCGCAGACGGATGTTTACGCTATTACAAATGCGAAGATCGTCACGGTATCAGGCTCGACAATCGCGCGCGGTACTGTGGTGATTCGAAATGGCCTGATCGAATCGGTCGGGCCCGACGCAAAAGTTCCCGCCGATGCTGAGGTTTTTGACGGGAATGGTCTTACAGTCTATCCGGGCCTGTTTGATACCAATACCGAACTCGGGATCCGTAAAGCACCGCCGCAGCCCGCGAATCAAAGCGCTCAATCACAATCGAATTCAAACTATCCCGATGGGCTGAAACCGAGTGAAAAGGTATCCGATAGCCTGAGGGCGGGCGAAGAACAATTTGAAAATTATCGGAACAACGGCATCACGACCGTGTTAACCGTAAACAGCAGCGGCATCTTTCAAGGTCAGTCAGCTGTAATAAATCTTGCAGGCGATTCGGTTTCGACGATGATCGTCCGTTCACCATTTGCAGAACACGTTTCATTTACGACGATCCGCGGTGGTTTTCCCACTTCTCTTATGGGAACTTTTGCAGCACTGCGACAGATGTTTCTGGACGCAAAGCGGCTCGATGAGATACAGAAAATGTATGCGTCTAATCCGCGCGGAATGCGGCGCCCGGAAGCTGATCCCGAACTTGAAGCTTTGATCCCGATCATAAACGGCAAGATGCCGATCGTCTTTAATGCGGATTCGGAGCGACAGATAATTCGCGTAATAGATCTTGCAAAAGAATTTAAGCTAAACGCGATAATCGCCGGTGCATTGGAATCGTACAAGGTCGTTGACCGACTAAAAGATGCTAAATATCCGGTACTTCTTTCTTTGAATCTGCCAAAACGGACTGCTGCGGAATCGCCGGACGCGGATCCGGAACCGATGACAACGCTCAGGCTTCGCGTGGAAGCACCGAAGAATGCGGCAAAATTGATCGGAGCCGGGGTAAAAGTTGGTTTCCAAACCGATGGAATAAAGAATTTAGGTGAATATCTTTCAAACGTAGATGAATCTATAAAAAATGGCTTAGAGGAAAAAGACGCGATTCGTTCGTTGACTTTAAGCTCGGCTGAGATCCTCGGTGTTGCGGATCAACTGGGTTCGATCGAGAAGGGGAAGATCGCAAATCTTGTCGTCACAAAAGGCGATATTTTTTCAAAA
>JBGTEI010000357.1:0-3655 GCA_041747875.1 Pyrinomonadaceae bacterium
CTCGCGTATGGAATTTCTAGGGACGCGTCAAAAAGTGAAAATTTGGAAATTTCAATGCCCTGCCGCCTCTACCTATTACACTTAATCAATGTATTCAAAATATTAGTCGTTGATTGTTAGGTAAATAGCAGAATAACACGACAAATTTAACGATTGAGACTAAGTAAAAATAATAAATAACATGAAAAAGCACTTCATTCTTATATTTGCAATGGTTATGATGTCCAACATCGTAATTTGGGGGCAGAGCATTGGAAAGGCAAAATTGCTGACCGGAAATGGCAACGAAACGGTCGCAATAGAAGGTGAAAAATTGACTGCTTTCGCTAATGATTATCTCAAGGCGATCGAAAGAGCTGACGCGGAAAGGATTTTTTCGTATATGAATCCGATCTTTGTAAGAAAACTTGGCGGCCGGAAAAACGCGATCCGGTTTATTAAAGATGATCTGAATAAGATCCCTCAATCCGCCAAGTCGATTCCTGCCGAACTGGTAGACACAAATCTAATACGAATTGGCGAAGAACCATTTAATAGAATCGCGATCAAGATCCATAGTTCTAACTCTAACGCAAATGAACGGTCGACGATCGATGGGTTTTTGATCCCGATACCTTATACCAAAAACAACAGGCAGGGAGTCTACTTTTTGCACACTGAAGGGATCCTAACGAGTTTCACTCCTTCAAATTGCGGCCTCAGTTATCCATCTAAAATCAAAGCGGGCGGCGGAAACGGATCGGGTTCAGGAAACGGAAATGGATCCGGCGCGGGATCTGGTGTTGGTTCTGGTTCAGGAACCGGAAATGGTTCGGGTGTTGGAACGGGCGCGGAAAATGGAATAGGTTCGGGTTCAGGACGCGGAAGTGGAGACGGTGGAGGTCAGTCACAATCGACGAGTGATTCCCCCGCGCCGCCCATTCCGGTCGACCCGGAAAAGACCGCCGGCATTCAAATTCTCAGCAAACCGCGGCCCCGATATAGCTTTTTAGCCGTATTAAATAATGTACAAGGTTCAACAATGCTCAGGGTGACATTTCTCGCAAATGGACAGATCGGAACAATTTCACCTGTTAAAGATCTGCCCTGTGGGTTAACCCTGCTCGCAATTGAAGCGGCGAGGCAGATCAAATTCACACCGGCGATGCGAGAAGGAGAACCATATTCGGTGGTCAAGGCGGTGCAGTATAACTTTACGATCTACAGTTCGGGGCCCGGCAAGTTTGAAGACTTATTAAACTGATAACAGCAGAATTATTTGAGGCTCTAACTAAGAATGGGGAATGAAACATGATCAATAAGCTTCCAAATTTTCTGTCGATAACATTGGTAATGGTATTAACAGCTTTATTGCTTGGTTGTTCATATGTCGAAGAAAGGCAATTAAATTCCGGTCGAAAGCTATGGAGTTCAAAAAACATAAACCATTACCGGTATGTCGTAACGTTTTTCGCCTTTAATTCGGATAGTAATAAACCTGTTCAAATTGAAGTTAAAGATAAAAGGCGGGTTTCGCTCAAGTGCATGGGATGCGACCTTGAAATAGAGGGTTCTTTTGACGATTTAAGTTCGATCGAAGCTCTGTTTGAAAGGATTCAGTCGTTGCTAGAGGACGAAACCAGAAGTCTTTCTGCTGAATATAATAACGAATTCGGCTATCCGATACGGATCGAATCCAGAAGTAAAGATCGGAGAATATCGGATTCTTCATCCCGAATTGAGATAAGCAAATTTGAGGTTTTCAAATAGAGGATAAAAAAATCATGAGATACATAAGTATTCGGCAAATAAATAAGATCTTATTTTGGATAATTTTATTGGGAACCGTTACTTTTGCTCAAACCGAATGGGTTGGCGACTATGAATTTATCGAAAACGGCGGCGAGACTGCAGGCGGGACGAAAATATATATCATTCACAAATTAAAGATCAACAATGATGGCAATACTTTAACTGCGCACTTAACCGGTATCGGATATATGATCAATTTGAATCTTTACGCCGATGCAAAAATTGAAGGCGAGACTCTAAAACTTCACTTCACAAGAAAGGAAGCCGGTAACGCGCTCGGTTTTGATCCAAAACAAGGCGACCTGCTCTTAACGCTTGAAGAAAAGGTCATTAACGGAAAAACACAAATTCTTACTTATTGGAACAAATATAAAGCAGGGTTTCCAGACTATGAAACGTCGGGCAAAGTTTATTTTAAGAAAACAAAAAATACGGCGGAATATTCCGATCGGGAAATAATTGATCTAAAGAAATCAATTAAAGATTCAATGCTGCTGACCTACGAGATCTCACAATCTCCCTATAGAGAACTAACCACAACACGTGATATGCAGGAAGAAGCTCAAAAGTATTTTCAGGCGCTAATTGATCGTGACGCCCAAACAATTCTGGCCTTAAAACCACCTCATCTGATCAACGTCGGTGTTGGAACCGATGAGAATACAGTTGACCCAGTTGAGACTATAAAAGCAACGCTGGATGGAATGAGTGAAGATACGTTCAAATATAATTCGGTAAAAGTCGGTAAAATTATTGAAACCGGAATCTTAAATTATGACGATGCGCTAAAAGAAAATATTTTTGCAGTTATAGAATTTCACGCAGATGTCTAATTCAAAGGCAAACGAGATAAGATAAACAGCACCGTAGTTGGCTATACGGATGGTACAAAATGGTATTTTCAAGAACGCGAGGGCGTTCCGGAAAATATGGTCAATGTTTTGAAAACAGGAACGCCCGCCGAAATCGACGAGTATTTCGGGAATAGCAGTTTCGACAAATAGAAACCAGATAAGGAACAGCAGATCAGAGAAGATTTTCAAAACGCCCGCATTGTCTATGTCGCAAAAGTTTCAAGTAAAAGGCGGGTCCGAATAGGAACTTCCCGGGGCAGACACGGAGAACTATTTGCGGATTATATTGATTCTAACCGGCTGATTGTTGAGAAACTATTTAAGGGGGCTGAAACAAAAACGGTAAATCTCGAAACAAATTCTTTTGTTAAAGGCGGCAGGTATTTAATATTTGCCAATTCCTACGACTCATATGAAAAGGCGTTTAAAATAGACGAATCCGGAAAGGAATTAGAGATATTAAAGAAGATCTTATCGGAAAACTGAAAGTAGAATATCTTGAAGAAACTTTACCTTGACCGTTATAGTGCAAGGAATTAATTCTGCATGTTAGAGGATCTGAGATCGATAAATCTCCATTCGAACGGAGATACCCGGCACCATACGCGGTTCACCTGAAAAGATATAGAATAAAAATTATCCGAAATTGATATTTTGATAAGTATCACCGTATACTTCTTGTTTCGTTAAAGCCATGAAACTTATACAGATTCAAGAAGAATTACAATCTAAAGTCCTCCAAACTGCTAACGAAGTTTTTAAGGTAGAAATTGATCAGATCGCCGTAGAGATACCGCCGAAAACGGAATTTGGCGATCTGGCTTTTCCCGTTGCTTTCGAGATCGCAAAGCATCTAAAGAAAACTACAGGCGAAAAGCAAAATCCGCGGGCGATCGCCGAAACACTGAAAGCCGAACTGATTGGGATTGATTTTGTTCGGGACATTCAGATCGCCGGGCCGGGATATCTAAATGTGTTTTACGACCGAGCTCGTTTTTTAACCGACACGA
>JBGTEI010000358.1:0-3859 GCA_041747875.1 Pyrinomonadaceae bacterium
AATTCAGGCAGAAATACTTGAGCAGATTAAAGTCAAACGCTGCGTAATCAATCGAAACTTATTTATTTTTCTATCCGTAAGAATCGTAAAAGCTTTTCAAGGAGAAAACCCTATGCGATTCTTACGGATATTTTTATTTTCAGCCGCCCTGCTCATTTTTGCTTTCCCGATCTATGCCAGTTCGCAAGAGGTCTTAAAACCTGAGACAGGTGATTCGGCGCTTCTGATCTTGAACAAAGAAGAAGCAACTCTGGTAATGGTCGATGGTGAAACGCTAGAGATCATCGCGAAGATCCCAACGGGTGATTTTCCGCACGAAGTGATCACATCGCCCGACGGCAAGACAGCTTATGTCGCAAACTACGGAAACCAAACCCCGAATAATTCGCTTTCAATAATCGATCTCGTGAGCAGAAAAGAGATAAAACGCGTTGACCTTGGCGGACTTTGGCGTCCGCATGGGATCGTCGAAGCAAATGGAATGATATATTTCACGTCGGAAATGAGCCGAACGGTTGCGCGTTATAATCCCCAGAAAGACGCGGTAGATTGGATCATCGGAACGGGTCAATCAGCGACACACATGCTCGTATTCACACCTGACAAGAAAAAGATATACACGGCAAATATCGCGTCAGACACGGTAACCGTTATCAATCCGGCCGGCGGCGCATCGCCTCAAAACATCAAACAGATCGCGGTCGGTAAGCAACCTGAAGCGATCGATGTTTCACCCGATGGAAAGGAGCTTTGGGTAGGACAAAATGGTGACGGAAAGATCTCTATAATCGATACCGCGACCGATAAAATACTCGAGGATATTACAGTCGGGCGGGTTCCGATCCGTTTGAAGTTTACGCCGGACGGCACGAAGGTACTGGTTTCAGATGCTTCGACGGGCGAACTCGTCGTAGTTGACGCAAAGACCCGTAAGGAAATAAAGCGTGTTACGGTTGGCGGTACTCCGGTCGGGATCCAGCTTCAGCCCGACGGGAAACGTGCCTTTGTCGCGCTCACCCAGCTTGATACGGTAAAGGTTTTTGACCTTGAAAAGATGGAATTTATCAAAGATATCAAACCCGGTAAGAATCCGGATGGAATGGGTTGGGCAAAATATAGATAGGGTTTGAGCCTTGTTTTGAAAAGCGAAAAGCGGCGTGAGAAAGATCTCGAGCCGCTTTTTTATTGCGGGAAATATACTCTAACGAGGGATTAAAGATTATTTCACATGTCTTTCAAGACAATCTTTACCGCCAAAGATAATAATGGTTCCAACATGAACCGGAAAACTATAAACACTAACGCATTAAAATCCGCTCATTTCTTCATGTACGCAATATTAAATTTAACAAGATTTTTATTGGCACTGAATCTTTTGATTATTGGCGCAGTAAATATAACCGCCCAGATTAATACCCCGAACGATCCGCTTCAAACAATTCCTCCCGTTTCCGTCGATTATTAGGGTGACCTCGACACACCCATATGGAAGACTCAACCCAAAGGCGCCGGTCGAGACTGCCGAGCTAAGTTTTCTGATCGGCGAGTTTGATTGTGTCGATCGAATTTATAGCCCGCAAAATAAAAAATGGTTCAAAATGGATGTGGTCAGGAGGGCGGAGTATATTTTGAATGGATACGCAATTCAGGACAAAAATTGGACGCCGATACAAAACAGTACAAATATCAGGGCATACGATCCGACAACTAAGAAGTGGCAAATAACCTATTTTCAAACGCCTTATTCGACCGGACTTTGGACGGGCGGAAAAGACGGCAACGAACTGGTTTTTATACAGGAAAGGGGCAAAACTACAAGCCAACTCACGTTTTTTAATATCGCCGGGGAAGGCTAAAGCTGGAAAGCGGAAAATGTAACCGATGGCACTGCAGTAAAGAATTGGGAATATACATGCAAACGCCGGAAATAATTCGGGAATAAGGAGCTAGAGTTGAGAATGCATAAAAAACCAGTATGGATCTTGGTGGCTTTACTCGTTTCCGCAACAGTAACTGCGCAAAATAATGTTTCGCTTCCGCCGGACTACGAACCGAGTCCGGTATATCCTTTTGGGAGATTAAATCCTGACGCGCCGCCGGAAACTGCGCAGTTTTCGTTTATCGTTGGTGAATTTGATTGCGTTGACGAGATCATAAACCCGCAGGACGGAAAGTGGGTGACGATTGCGGCGATATGGAATGCGAAATATTTCCTAAACGGACAAGGCATCATCGATCAATACTGGAGCCCTCAATTTTCTACGTCAAATATTCGAATATTTGAAGGAAAAGAAAAGAAATGGAAGGTCACTTTTTTTCGCATGCCGGGTTACGGTCACGGCGTCTGAGCGGGAATAAAAGAAGGGGAAGATCTTGTCATGAGACAGGGGGATGACGAAAAAGGAAGCCGGCTAACGTTTTCAAATATTTCGGAAAAAGGTTTAACTGGGTTGGCGAGGGAATGACAAAAGGCGAGCCAAACTCTTTTTGGCGATCAAGCTGCACGCGAAGACACTAGGGGGCTCCGGACGGTCACTGCAAGAATACGCCATGACCGTCCGGTAAAAAAAATGGTTGCGTTAAATAAAAGATCCTGAGAGCTGGACGCTCTCAGGACACCCGTCGGGACGACGGCACTACACCTATTTTATCGCTCGATCTTTGAATACTCTGACGTCGGCAGCCATTCGGGTGCTTTCTCTTGATTCGAAATTCGTAAACCCAGAATTCCCATCATATCGGCCACCGTTTTTGCGCCTTCCCAATGCCAGTTTGTCATGACATCGTCGGTCGGCTGGTGGTAGTTTACCTTTTCCCATGCCTTAACTTTTGCGATCAATTCTTCCTTGGTTCCGGCAGGCGCTCCCATTAGCATCAAAGCCGGAACGCCCTTTTGTACAAATGAATAGTGATCGGAACGGGTAAACACCTTTTCCTCAGGCTGGGGATCCGGGATCAAACTGATCCCGTAGGATTTGGCAACATCTTCAAGCATCGCGCCGAGCGTTGAATGCTCTGCTCCAAAACCAACCATATTTTTCACAGGACCGTAAACTTCTGTTCCGATCCCGTCTAAGTTCAGATTTCCCACAACTTTAGCAAGACTCCAAGTCGGATTATCCGCCCAGTACTTCGAACCATAGAGTCCGTACTCTTCACCCGTTACCGCCAGAAAGATCATCGAGCGTTTCGGTTTCGAATCCATTTTTGAATATGCTTCGGCTACCGCCAGCATTTCAGCCGTACCAAGCGCATTGTCGGCTGCTCCATTGTAGATCTGACCATTCTCTACGCCGTAAGCGTCATAATGTGCGGTAAATAATACCGCTTCTTCTTTAAGCTTCGGGTCCGAGCCTTCAATGTATCCAACCACGTTGCTGCTCGTTCCGGCGGTAGTTTTATGTTTTGTTGTGATCGCCGCTTGTTGTTTTAGGTCGACCGAAACAAAGCCATCGCCTTCCGCTTTCTTGGCTGAGGATTTGTAGTCAGTATCAGATTTCGCAAAGAGCTTTGCCGCGGTCGCTTTATTGACCATCATCATCGGCGGAACGGTAAAAGGAGAAAATGCGGGTGCTTCATCAGCGAGCGAAATTTGCCGGCGTCCAAAATAATCTATGTAAGTCTCGGTATCGTCGCCGTCTCTTGCATTTCCAACGATAATTATTGCCTTAGCACCGCTGACGATCAGCGATTGAAAGATCATCAAATTGGAATTTGAAGATTCCCACTTTTCCTTCGAAACGCCTTCGGGAGGACCATCGATCATTACGACTGCTTTCCCGCGCACGTCTGCAAGTGCGGTCGGGTTTGCCTTAACATCCAATAGATGAAGACCGTAGCCGACAAAAACCATCTCGGC
>JBGTEI010000359.1:0-1958 GCA_041747875.1 Pyrinomonadaceae bacterium
AAGATCTTCGGAACAAAAGGATCACTGATGATCGGGGAAAGCGGTGAACTTTGGGTAGCAAAAATGGGCGCAAAAGATTGGGAGAAGATCGAAATTGAACTCGGCGACCCACCACCCAACACAAGCATCGGTGGATGGTCGCGCGGCTTTATGAAGTTTGCAGAAGAGATCGTCAAGGCACTTAAAGAAGGTAGAACAACGGTCAACCATGCCGCGACATTTCAGGATGGACTGAAAATTCAGCGGGTTTTAGATGCTGCTAGGGAATCTGATTCGACCGGAAAGATGATCAAAATATAATGCGGTCTCAGTTAGAAACTACGGTTGAAGACTGAGCTTTCGGTTTTCACTTTGGGAAGCGGATTTTCCATTTGCCAAAGCTTTTAGAAATCCGGTGATCTCGACAAAAGCACTTGAATTTGCATCCCAATATTCAGCTTGTTCGACATTTACTTTTAACAAAACCAGAGTCGGATCGTTTATTCCTTTTGGATACCAGGCTTTCACGACCGGATCCCAAAGCTGAACTATCTTTGTTTCATCCGCAGAAAATTCCGCGGTCCCAGATATCGAAACATATGTATTCTTTTCCGGCGATGCGTACGAAATACATACACGATTGTCCTTCATGATCTCATTTACTTTGTGAGTCTCTGCGTTGGTAAAAAACCAGATACTGCCATCCGGATCAATTTGCCGCGTTCCCATCGGGCGCGAACGTAAGATCCCATTATCGATCGTTGTAAGCATCGCAGTATCAATACTTTCTATCAATTTACGTAATTTATCAATTGCCTGTTGTCGTGTTGTATTCATAAACCTAACTCCTTTCGTAAAACGATAAATCGTACCGCCTTAATGAAATCGTAATAGGTTTAACTGCAATACCCGTTCCCAAAAAAACTTATTCTTTCCCCGCCGGCTGATTGACGACCTGCGCATGTGCAAGAACAGCGACCAGTGAAACGCCGCCGGCTACATTGCCCAGAAGGGTCGGGAGCATCCACTCGAAGAAATATGAATACCAGGTCGCACTGCCAGTCATTACTGCAAATGACACTTCAACCGATCCCGCAATTATGTGCGCAAAACCTCCAAGCGCGACAAGGTAGGTCATAATTATGATGATCCAAACCCTTGCGGATTCCGCCGCCGGTAGGAGCCAAACCATCAGCGCTATCAACCATCCGGCAAATATTGCACGAACAAATATGGTTAATGGATCGCCTTCCATTGCTTCGAGCCCGATCTTGGTAAATGTTTGAAGGACTTCCGGTGTAAATACCGTTGTATGCGAAATTACCCATGAAAACGCCAGCGCTCCGAGGATATTAGCGATAAAAACGATTGACCAAAGTCTACCGACTCCTTTGAGTGTCTGCCCGTCCTTTCGAAGGAGCAATGGAAGGATGACCGTCAATGTATTTTCGGTGAAGAGTTGTTGACGTCCCAAAATTACGATCAAAAATCCGGCGCTATAACCAAATTTTGAGATCAAAGGCCGCCATGATGTATCGGGCAGATGTTGTGTCAGCAGGCCCTCGGCAACAAGTGAAAAACCCATCGATAAACCGGCTGCGAGCCCTGACCAGGCCAGCGCAGAAATGCTCCGTCGCATTTCATGTTCGCCTTCTTCGCGAATTGCTTCATAAACGACGGCCGCTCGAGGTGTGCTCCGCTCATGTACCTCCTTCTTTTCTTCGCTCGTAAGGTCGGGTTTTCCTTCTTCTGCAGGATCGGGTGTTTCGGGTTCTTTCATTTAAGGCAATTTAGCTCTTAACTTGTGTGGTCGTGGACGATCTTCCAGCCGTTCTTAAACTTGCGAAAGATCAGGGTAAACTTTCCATGAGGATCGTCTTTTTTTCCGTCAACCTCTCTATCCAGTGCCCAGCTGCCTAAAACTATCGCAGCATCTTTTGACACGACATTAATATCAAGGAGCGTGAATTTCAGGATTC
>JBGTEI010000360.1:0-6526 GCA_041747875.1 Pyrinomonadaceae bacterium
CATTTCCGCGTGTGTCTGAGTTTGAGATAACGACCGTTCGCGCAGGAAAATCAACTCCCGCAGCTACAGTTGAAGTAGCAAAGAGCGCATTTACCAGGCCCTTTGACATCATCTTTTCGATAAGAAATTTCCAAGCCGGAATATGTCCGGCATGATGAGACGCGACGCCGTTTTGGAGAAGGATCTTTCGGTGTTTATGAGTTTTTATTTCAGGATTATCAGTGACAAATTCATTGTAGATGTCCCACCGCAATTCTTGTTTATCGGTGTCGATCTTTTGAGTTTTATCAAACGCCACCTCGGTCGCCGCTTCATCACAGCGTCTTCTCGACGGCACAAAAATTATCGCGGGCAAGAGATCATAAGCGCGCAAAGCGTTTATCAATCTCGGAGCCGGAATTTCGGGCATTCTAAATCTCACGTCACGATTCTAACTCAAAGCGGCGGAGGAGCAAGGGTAGATCTCTAAATTGGGGTTTTGGGCTTTCGGCTTTGACCTTTGAACTTTGACCCTTGAACTTTGAACTCTGAAATTTGAAATTTGAAATTTGAAATTCCCGGCTTCGGGTCGTCTCGCCTTTGCGTTAAAATTCTTCCATGAACGATTCACTTTCTAAATGGCATCAATTTGTCGAAACGCAAAACACTGAGATCCTTGCCAACCTATTATCTGACGACGTGAAATTCCACTCACCTTTTGTCTGGAAACCAAAAGAAGGAAAGATGATCACCACGGCGATCCTATCAACGGTCGCAACCGTTTTTGAGGAGTTTGCATACGTCCGCGAGATAATAGACGGCAATACCTGGGCGCTTGAATTTGAAGCAAAGATCGGTGAACTCAAATTGCGCGGTGTTGACCTTATCGCGCTTAACGACGAAGGAAAGATCCTCGATTTCGAAGTGATGATCCGCCCTGCAAACGGACTTCAGGCACTTGGAATGGAAATGACAAAAAAACTCGGAGAAAAGGGATTGATCTATCGCACTCTCCAATAGAAGCTTGTTTAGTAACTTTGCAACAAAAATTAATACAATGAAATTTACCAGCACATGTCCGATATTTAGGATCCTTGACGAGAAAAAGGCAAAAGAATTTTATGTCGATCTTCTGGGATTTTCAATTACATTTGAACACCGCTTTGCTGATCACATGCCGCTCTATATCGGTCTCGAACTTGGGAATTTTGAGCTTCATTTAAGCGAACACACGGGCGACGCAACCCCGCATAGCGGTGTCTATCTCGAAATGGATTCGGGATTAAAGAATTATCACGATTCATTGATCGAGAAGGATTTGGGTTTTGACATACCGAAGCTGGAAGACAGCGGGTTTGGGACAGTTTGTCTTGATATAACTGATCCATTTAACAACCGGTTAAGTTTTAATGAACCAAAAAAATGAAGAATCTATGGAAAACGTAATTTTCGAATCAGAAATAACTTGCCCGACGTGCAAACACAAACGGCACGAAACAATGCCAACCGACGCCTGTGCATTTTTCTATGAATGCACAAACTGCCAAGCCTTACTCAAACCACTGGAAGGAGATTGCTGTGTTTTTTGCAGTTACGGCACGGTGAAATGTCCGCCGATCCAATCAGGCGTCGAAAGTTGTTGTTGATCAGACGCCAAAATAATTGGTTGTTTACTCAATGTTTTCTGCGTCTGTAATAAGTACCTCTGTCCGGCTCTTTTTGCGCAAACTGACGGATCTCATTATTAAATTTTCCGTCGGCATCGAGCAAAGGATAGAGTTGCTCGGTCGGCGCAAGAAAGCCGGCGCGAAGTTCTACAGGGCGTGAACCGGCCCGGTTTATGATCGTTACTTTTGTTCCGCGCACTTCCTCGATCCACGTCGCAAATTCGACCGCGTTTCCGATAGTCGCCGAAAGCAGAAGCATACGGATCCTTGGGGGCGACAAAATTATCGCTTCTTCCCAAACGTGTCCGCGATAATCGTCAGACAAATAATGGGCTTCATCTAAAATTACAAAATCTGTGTTTACCTGCTCCCCGCCTCTGAGTGAATCAAATAGCTGGTTGCGATAGATCTCCGTGGTCCCGACGATGAGCGGCGCATGAGAATTTTCCTTTCGGTCACCGGTTAGAATTCCGACATTCTCCGCACCAAATTCCAGACTGAATTCTGTATATTTTGAATTTGTCAGTGCTTTAAGCGGCGTCGTATACCAGGCACGTTTGCCGGCGACTAAAAGCCTACGGATCTCTTCGCGGGCGATCCAGGTCTTTCCGCTTCCGGTCGGAGCGGTAACAAGAACATCGAAAGTTTCTATCGCATCAAGAGCTTTGATCTGAAACTCATCTGCGACAAAGGGCTTAGGATTTGGAGTTCCAAGCCCATCGAGCAATTTTTCAACGAGAATCTTATTTGGCGGCGTAAATGAGCGAGTATCACCCGGCCCCGAACTTTCTGATGCAAAATCGCGTTTACTTTTTCGTTCACCCGATGGGCGCTTTTTCGGTGCGGATTTGCTGCCCTTGCCGGACTTAGTTTTGGGGCGAAATTCATTTTTTCTTTTGCGAGCCATTACGCTGATGTTAAAGACTTCCGATCTGTTTGTCCATTTCTTTAATTTAGCGATGAAAAATGGTAAAATCACAGATTCCTCCGCAACGTTTTTGCGAGGAAGAGCGTCTTACGGGTTCGGGAAAGGAAGTATCGATTTTTTTTATACTTTTGAAGCTTTAATAATATGCAAGATCAGGAATTTCTACAAAATTACGAAATAGGAAGATGGGAGCTAAATCCCAGAATTTATAAGATCCTCGGATTGTCGGTTGTGATTGTTGCGGTAACAATACTTGGTTTAGGACGTACAAATCTTCTGCATGCAAAGGCATGCGATAGTCATTATATCGGACAGGTTTGTCAGGTGCTGGACACGATCTATGTCGGCAGTAAGATCTTCACCGGCGACACCGATTATGTTGTAAAAGATTACAACAAGACCTCGATAAAGGATTCTGATGTAATTTGGGTTGATCAGACAGGTGAAGGGCCAAAATTTAGTTATCCTGAGGGATATTTTTACAAGGAACCGGTAACCGATCCGTTAGATCCAAATTATAGCCTTGGTGATTCTATAACGCCGCCTTCAAGTAATTCACAGATCGAGATAATTCCTCCGCCCTCGAATAACAATAGCGGACTGCTTGGGAGACGTCAGAATCTTCCAAAGAAAAATCCTAATACGGTAGACGGCGATCCGCCCAATTCGATTCTCGGCAATAGATCGGGTAAGGACGATACTGATAAGACCGACAAACCGGATAATTCGGATAACAACACCGCGGACAAAAATAAAACCGGGGACAAAGCAGATGGTAAAAAAGATCCCGTCGAAGACAACGTTGCGAAAAACAGTGATCCGGTAAAAGGTTTGGATATAAATAAAAAACCGCTTCTCGATTTTGCAGACGAAGTATTGGTCAAATGGGAAGCAAAGAAAGTAGATCTTAGTCAGCAATTCCGGGTGAAACTTGTTGGCACGCTTACGACGAACGGTCGTCTCGATCCAAAGAAAACGCGTTATACGGAAGCGATCGGCGACGCCGGGATGGTCGAAGTAGCAAAACGCGCGATCGAATCGGTAGGAGATAGCGGTTGGTTAGATTATCTCGGCAGATTTGACGTTAAAACCCTGAACATGGTTTTTGCGCAAAATGATAGTCAGCTTGTGGCGGTAGTTGATTCCGATCTGCCTTCGTCAGAAAAAGCCAACACTGCGGCTTCAGGTCTTAGGGGAATTATTCAAGCTGCATTGTTGCTTCATAGTAACGGGATAAAGAAATTAAAGGATGACGAAGTGGTTTTGCTAAAAGCTGCCAGTATTTCGAGCGAAGGGAAAAAACTGAAGATCAATTTCAACCTTCCGAAGCCCACTGCCCAGCAAATGATCGATGGCAGACTTAAAGAATACCAGGCGGATAAGCTTAAGAAAAAAGATCAGGATGATACAAAACCGAAACCAAATGGAACGGCTGATATAACTGCCGGAAAGAGAAATGCAGCTTAGTGAGTAAAAACAAGAACCACAACACCATCTA
Source organism: Pyrinomonadaceae bacterium (assembly GCA_041747875.1). Classification (GTDB taxonomy): domain Bacteria; phylum Acidobacteriota; class Blastocatellia; order Pyrinomonadales; family Pyrinomonadaceae; genus Aridibacter. The sequence goes on from JBGTEI010000360.1 coordinate 4,073, forward strand.
TTTTCTGACGACGCTTTCTGTCTATTTAGGACTGGTGTTTGTCGGTGCGTCTCCTCAGGCACTGGCACAAACAACGCTTGCAAATAACTCACATTCGCAAACATTTAAGATAAATGCGCGAACAGAAAATGCGCTTTCAAAGCTGCAGTTCAAAACGGCGTTTGAGCACAAACACATTCTTCCGTTTTCACTTGTAAACGCTCCGAAACGAACGATCGATTCGGGTGCTTCCGCATCCGAGCTTGTTCGTTTTCGAACACTTCACGCGGAGTTTATCTCCGAAAATGATCAAATTTTTGTCATTTCAAACCTTCCCAGAGCCTCTATATAACCACAATTCCTTTTGCGAAAATATAGTTACTTTTTTTTGAGACTTTTCTTTTCGCGATATTCCGCTAGAATCTCTAGTTTGCCGTTTGTTAAATCGGCAACTTTTCTGTGTTTAAGGCAAAATGCCTGTTTGGCATTTGACCGTTTTCATACCGCGGATGCGGTTCATATAAAGAGGAATTATGGCTGTAAATAGTTTTGCAGATAAACTTGTTAAGAAAATTTTCGGTACTGAAACCGATAAGTATTTAAAAGATTCAAAGGAGTTAGTTGAATACATCAATTCACTTGAATCTGAAATTCAGAAGCTTTCTGACGATGAACTTCGCGCGAAAACCGTAGAATTCAAACAACGGATTCAAGACGCTCAAGAAGGCATTGAAGACAAAGCCGAACGATATAAGGTCGAGCAGGAAGTTTTGAAGGAGATCATGCCCGAAGCGTTTGCGGTCGTTCGCGAAGCTTCGGTTCGTGTTACAGGAATGCGCCATTTTGATGTTCAACTGGTCGGCGGGATGGTTTTGCATCAGGGTAAGATCGCTGAAATGAGAACGGGTGAAGGAAAAACGCTTGTTTCCACACTTCCGGCTTATCTCAATGGATTAACGGGTCGCGGCGTCAATATCATTACGGTAAATGATTATCTCGCACTTCGTGACGCCGAATGGATGGGCACGATCCACCGTTTCCTCGGTTTAACGGTTGGATGTATACAAAATGACATGGATGACGCCGAAAGAAAAGAGGCGTACAGCTGCGACATTACATACGGTACAAATAATGAATTCGGGTTTGATTATCTTCGGGATAATATGAAATTCGACGTCGAATCGCTTGTTCAGCGCGACCATTATTTTGCAATCATCGACGAAGTTGATTCGATTTTGATCGATGAAGCAAGAACGCCGCTGATCATCTCGGGTGCTTCGGATGAAGCGACGGATAAATACTACGTTGCTAATGAAGTGATACCGAAGCTTGAGAAAGGTGAAAAAGACGAAGAAACGAAGAAAACTTCGGGTGACTACCTCGTTGATGAGAAAAATCATTCGGCAGTTTTAACCGAGCAAGGCGTGACAAAAGCCGAACGATTACTTGGAGTCGAGAATCTATATGATCCCGGAAATATGGATCTGCTCCATTGCGTCGAACAGGCTCTAAAGGCGCATACACTTTACAAAAAAGATCATCATTACGTAGTTCAGGATGGCGAAGTAATAATCGTTGACGATTTTACCGGACGTTTGATGGCGGGTCGACGATGGTCCGATGGGCTTCATCAGGCAGTAGAAGCCAAGGAAGGCGTCACGATCGAACGTGAAAATCAAACGCTGGCTACAATTACGCTTCAAAATTATTTCCGTATGTATGAGAAGCTTTCGGGTATGACCGGTACGGCTGAAACCGAAGCGGAAGAATTTACTGAAGTTTACGGTTTGAGCGTTATTGTGATCCCGACAAACCGGCCGACTGTGCGTCAGGATCACTCCGATGTGATCTATCGGACGGTTCCGGAAAAATGGACCGCTGCGGTTGAAGAGATAAAACGGGCCTATGAAAAAGGACAGCCTGTTTTGGTTGGAACAGTTTCGGTCGAAAATTCCGAACTTGTCGCTAATAAACTTGAAAAAGAAGGAATTCCGCACAACGTACTGAACGCAAAATATCACGAACGCGAAGCAGAGATCGTAGCTCAGGCCGGCCGAAAAGGTGCGGTGACGATCGCAACGAACATGGCGGGTCGCGGTACGGATATTATCCTTGGCGGTAACCCGGAGTTTCTCGCGCGGGAGTATTTGAAACGGCAGGAAATTAACCCTGATGAAGCCACCGAAGAGCAGTTTAAGGCCGAACTTGAAAAGGCGAAGGCCGTCGTCAGGGCAGAACATGAGGAAGTAATAAAGGCCGGCGGATTGTACATTCTGGCAACCGAAAGACACGAATCAAGACGAATCGATAATCAGCTTCGCGGACGTTCGGGAAGACAGGGCGATCCCGGTCAGACGCGATTCTTCCTTTCGCTTGAAGATGATCTGATGAGGATCTTTGCGGGCGATAAGGTGCGCTCGATGATGAGCTGGCTTGGAATGGAAGAAGGTGTCGCGATCGAATCAAAGACTGTTT
>JBGTEI010000361.1:0-3395 GCA_041747875.1 Pyrinomonadaceae bacterium
CTAATTCAAGGTATGCGGAAGGCTTAATCTAATTCAATGAGCCATTTCCAGGAAAACTGAGACTCCGCATAAGATTTACCACAAAATAGTCCGAATTTGCAAGAGTGTCAATTTCAGCAATAAAATGATATCACGGCTACGGTCAGGGAATAAGGGATGTCACGATTAGTATTATGAAAATACGCGGCGTGTTTTGCCGAAAATAGAACGCACAAAGGGAATAAAAGGTTACGTGTTCAAATTGATAAAAGGAAAATCTGAATCCGATCAGCTTCGAGAAAATTTTGAGCTTGAGGCAATGCCTTTTTCTCCGGATCTTTTCCGCGTCGCAATGTTCTTAAAGAGAGACAAAGACACGGCGGAAGATCTTCTGCAGGAAACGATGATGCAGGCGCTTAAATCGTTTCATCGATATACGATGGGGACAAACTGTAAGGCCTGGCTTACAACGATAATGTACAACACGCATTATAAGCAGCTTAGGAAACAAACAAACCTTCAGCTCGTGCCGGACACAGAGGAAAAAATAGCGCAAACCATTCCTTTTGAGGCTTCGATTCCGCAGCAGGTTACGGATGAAGACGTACTGAAGGCACTGGAAGAAGTTCCAGAGATATTTCGGGAGATCGTCGTACTTAGTGACGTCGAAGGTTTTTCATATAAGGAGATTTCATCGATCGTCGATGTCCCGATGGGGACAGTGATGTCGCGTCTTCATCGCGGAAGAAAAGTTCTTCGCGGCGAGTTAGCCGTGTATGCAAGAAATTACGGGATAGTAGACGATGAAATTGAAAACGATAAACGAAAAGGAGGGAAATCTTTATGAAATGCCGGGATTTCCGTGAAATTATAGATTCATATCTAAGTGACGAACTCTTAACCGAGACGAATCACGGGGTTTTAAGTCATCTTGAGGAATGTGCAAATTGCCGGTCCGAGATCGAAGCGAGGCGTGCGATCAGAGGACGTTTGAAAAGCGCTGTTATAGGATCGCCTGAATATATTATCGATCCTGCGTTTCAAACTGAATTGACCGAGCTGATAAGGCGAACTCCGATCGTTGAAAAAGCAGAAAGTACTTTATCTAAGTCGTCGCGAAATGTATGGCTTGCAGTTGCCGCCGGATTACTTTTAACATTTTCGCTCGGGTTTTTGTTGGTCAATCAGATCGACAACAAACCGGTTTCCGTTACGCTTGAAACTCCTTTGGTTTCGAATCTAAAGCCGGGCAATATTGTAAACATTGCGCTTGGCGACCACGAGCACTGTGCGGTTCGGCATCAGGTCGGCAAAACTCCGATGTCGCTAGATCAAACGACGCAGCAATATCGAGGCTTGGCGAAGATTATTGTCCCGTCGCTTAGATCTGTGCTGGGAGATTATGAACTTATCGCGGCGCATGCGTGTAAGTATAAAGAAACGCCATTTGCACATCTGGTACTCAGAAAAGAAGAAAAGATCTTGTCAGTATTGATCACAGACTCGGTTGGATTTGATGGGATAAAGGATGAAGAAATACTCAAATTCTCATCGTCCGACCCAAATTATCAGATCGCCAGATTCAACGTCGGTGAACGGGCAGTATTTGTTATATCTGATCTGGATCCGGTGAAAAATTTTGAAGCGACACAAGCTTTGTTTTCGCCGCTTAAAAAACATTTTACCGAAGATAATCAGGCGAGTACGGCACTCCTTACTATTTTTTAGTTTTAATGATTCTGAAAATAAAAAAAACCGCAAATTACCCGATCGTGGATAATTTGCGGTTTTTTTGTAAATGCAATTCGAACGATCTTTACTCGTCGTAATACTCGACTCCGAGATGGGTGATCAATTCTTCGCCTTTCAGATAACGCAAAGTATTTTTGAGCTTCTTAAGCTGAATAAACAGATCGTGCTCCGGATAAAGCCCGGGAGCGGTTTGCGGTGCTTTGAAATAAAATGAAAGCCATTCCTGAATACCGCTCATCTTTGCGCGTTTTGCAAGGTCCATAAATAATGCAAGATCAAGTACAAGCGGAGCTGCAAGGATCGAATCGCGGCAGAGAAAATCCACTTTGATCTGCATCTTGTAACCGAGCCAGCCAAAGATATCGATATTGTCCCAACCCACTTTGTTATCGCCGCGCGGCGGATAATAATTTATCCGGACAACGTGCGAATAATCACCGTAAAGATCGGGATAAACTTTTGGCTGCAAGATCGTGTCAAGCACAGAAAGTTTTGAACTTTCTTTTGTTTTGAAATTTTCAGGATCGTCGAGAACTTCGCCGTCGCGGTTTCCCAAAATGTTTGTCGAATACCAGCCGTCGAGTCCAAGCATGCGGGATTTAAATCCCGGAGCAAGGATCGTTTTCATCAATGTCTGCCCGGTTTTGAAATCTTTTCCGCAGATCGGAACGCCTTCATCCTCTGCCAATTTTGTCAGCGCAGGAATATCAACCGTCAAATTCGGAGCACCATTTGCAAATGGAACACCTGATTTGATTGCCGCATATGCATAGATCATCGATGGAGCGATATCGTCTGCATCGTCGTATAACGCTTTTTCAAAAACTTCTACGGTTTGATGTATTGCGGAAGGTTCGAGGTATATTTCGGTTGAAGCCGCCCAAACCATTACAAGTCGGTCGCAATTATTCTTCTGTTTGAATTCAGCGATCTCTGCGATCAATTGCTCGGCAAGATCCATTTTGTTCTTGCCGGTTTTTACATTTTTACCGTCAAGACGTTTTACAAAACGATTATCAAAAACGGCCTTCATCGGCTTTAGCGAAGCGAGCTGTTCGGAAACCTGATTTAACAGATCTTTTTCCAAAACGCCGGCGTTCATCGCAGCGTCAAATGCATTTTCTTCAAAAATATCCCAGGCACCAAAAACAATATCTTCCAGAGTTGCGAGACCTGCAAAATCTTTTATCATCGGTACGCGATTTTCAGTCCGCTTACCGAGCCGGATCGTTCCCATTTGCGTCAGCGAACCGATTGGTTTCGAGATATCACGCTTGATAGCTTCGACACCCGCAACAAAAGTTGTGCTGACCGCGCCAAGCCCGACAAGCAAAACACCCAATTTACCTTCTGCGGGAGCAATCTCCACGCCTTGTTTATTCATCAATAGATCTCCTTAATCAAAACAGAAAGAGAATAATAACTTTACGGAAATGTTAAGGCAAACGCGGGTGAATTAATGTTTAGATAAATTCGGGTAAACTTTATTAATATCGGTGATCTTGTTTCAAGTCCTGTAAACCACGTAATCGATCTCCTGAAAGATCGTGTCCCGATTTTCGATCTCGTGAAGAAGTTCCTCATTTACTTCATATTTACTGAGCCCGTCGGCCAATAAGTTAAAGCGATGGATGTGCGAACGAAATCGCATCGACGAGTATTCA
>JBGTEI010000362.1:0-1595 GCA_041747875.1 Pyrinomonadaceae bacterium
CGGATAAATGTCGGAAAAGACCGCGTAAACGTTATAAATACTTTTAACGGTTGGAATGTATTTGAATTCTCGACTCAGGATACCGCTTATTCCGGAATGCGGCTGTCCGAATCGAATTTACGACAAAACACGGGGATCAGTATTATCGGGATCTGGGAGCGCGGAATTCTTAAACCGGTCCGGCCGGATACGATCCTCACAGATTCGTGTGTGCCCGTCGGAGTTGGAACCCCCGGACAAGTTGAGAAATTCAATCAGAAGATCTCAGATGATCCGGCGCCAAATTCCGAAACCGTATTGTTGATCGGAGGCGCGAAGGTTGGCCGGGCAGCGGCCAGAGAACTTAAAAAACAGAAGCGGCGAGTTTTTCTCGTTGAAGCAAAGAGTGAATTGCGTGAAATAATCGGCGACGTCCCGGACCGCCTGACGATCGGAGATGCTTCGGACCGACACGTTATTGAAAAGGGCGGGCTAAATGAAGCATCACTCGTTATTCTTTCGACAAATCAGGATGACGTAAATATCTACCTCTCAATATATTGCCGCAGGCTGAACCCGGATCTGAAGATCATCAGCCGGATCACGCATGGACGAAATCTTGAAGCAGTTCATCGGGCAGGGGCGGATTTCGTTTTAAGTTATTCGCCGCTAGGTGCCGAATCAGTCATGTCGCTGATCGAAAAACGCGACCCCGTAATCCTCGGTGAGGGCGTAGAATTCTTTTCGATTGATATTCCCTCAAAGATCAAAGGCAAAACGCTTGCCGAAAGCAATATCGGCGCGTTATCGGGTCTGATCGTGCTTGCAGTGGAATCTGATGGAGATATTTTAATGAACCCCGCCCCGAATTTTCGATTTCCCGAGGTTGGGAAGCTGAATGTTTTGGGAACAAGCGACCAACTCACGACGCTAAACGAACTCTTTGGTTAGTTCGCTGAACCGGCAAATCGCGTTTCTTCCCCGGTCAGAACAAAATGAATTCCGATCGCTGCCAGTTTTCCCGCCTGAGAAGCATCAACAGCTTCCGCTCCGCCATTTACACAGTCGCCGCCGGCAAAGATCTTCGGATCCGAAGTCTGCATGTGTTCGCTTACCTTTACGCGGCCATTTTCGTCAAAATCGATCCCAAGCTGTTCTAAAAATTCTTTTTGCTTCTTCTGACCGATCGCTTTTATAACCATATCGCAAGGAATTTCAACTACATCATCCGTGCCGTCGGTTTTCCTGCAGCGCAGCATTTCAACCTTTCCTTCACCTGAAATTTCGAACGGCGAAGCCTGCAAGACAAACTCAATTCCGTCTTTTTTTGCCAGTTCGTATTCGTAATCGTATGCCGAAATTTCTTTTTCGCTTTTTCGGTAAACCAACATCACTTTTTCGGCGCCCAATCTTTTTGCCTGCGTAACAGCATCGATCGCTGTATTTCCCGCACCGATCACCGCCACGGTTTTCCCAAGCGGAACGCTTTCCCAATCACGTGTCTTTATCTTTTCAATAAAATCGAGCGCTTCATAAACTCCTTCAAGATCCTCGCCTTCGACGTTCAGATTATTACTTTTGCCCAACCCGATTCCGATAAAAACCGCATCGTGCTT
>JBGTEI010000363.1:0-1736 GCA_041747875.1 Pyrinomonadaceae bacterium
CATTCGAAGTACGAAATTTCGAAAACAAAAAGGGCGGTCTTAGGATCGCCCTTTTCATATTTAAGTAAGAGTAAGATCGGTGTTCACGGGAAAATACCGAGTTCCATATAGCAGAGGGCAACTTTATCGATCGCGTTAACAAATGCGGCAGTTCGCAGATTATCGACCTTATCGTTGCTTTTCATGATCTCGCGCGTCTGATTATAGGCAGTGATCATCGTCTCTTCTAAACCCGAATAAACCAGATCCGCTTCGTCCGCGCCCCGGGCAACCGCATTACGTTCATCTTTCGTTAATGATCGCCCTGTTTCGCTTTCAATGATATTAAGAATGCGGTCGTAAGCTCCCTGCTCAAATCGTTTACCCATCCGTCCAAATCTAACGTGTGAAAGATTCTTGAGCCATTCAAAATACGAAACCGTAACACCACCAGCGTTCATGAATACGTCAGGAATTATCATAATTCCCTTTTCTTCCAGAATTTTTTCAGCATTTGCGGTGATCGGACCATTTGCCGCTTCACCGATTATTTTCGCCTTAATGCGGGCCGCGTTTTCGATCGTTATCTGATTTTCCAATGCTGCAGGAATCAGGATATCGCATTCAAGTTCCAATGCATCTTCCCGTTTTGGTAAGGCAGTCGAACCATCAAACCCAAGAATCGAACCCGTTTCCTTTCGGAAAACCATAAGTTTTTCCAGATCAATACCCTCTTCCTTATGGATCGAACCCTCATATTCGGCAACGCCGATGAGCTTTGCGCCGCCTTCAATACAAAATTTTGCTGCATAGTAACCAACATTTCCTAGTCCTTGCACGACAAAGGTTTTTCCTTCAATGCCGGGTTCCATTCCGATCGCCCTCATATCCTCCTCGTGAGAACATGCCTCCTTAAGACCATAAAAAGTTCCAAGTCCGGTAGCTTCGGTCCGTCCGCGAATTCCTCCCTGAGCGATCGATTTACCGGTTACGCAGCCAAGTGCGTCGATCTGTTCTGAGTGAAATGCAAGATATGTATCGGCGATCCAAGCCATCTCTCTCGGACCTGAACCGTAATCCGGAGCCGGAACGTCAATTGCCGGACCAATAAAATTCTTGCGAATAAGTTCCGTTGTGTAACGGCGCGTGATCCGTTCGAGTTCATCTACCGTGTAAGACGTAGGATTTATCTGGATCGCGCCTTTTGCTCCACCAAAAGGGACGTCGACTATCGCACATTTATAGGTCATCAGAGTCGCCAATGCAATCACTTCAGATTCACTTGCATGCTCGGAATATCTGATTCCGCCTTTTACCGGAAGTTTGTGGTGACTGTGTTCGGCCCTCCACCCTTTAATAACTTCATAACTGCCGCCGCGTCGGATCGGAAATTGAAACGAATAAACACTGTTACAAATTTTTATTTGGTTCAACAATCCTTCAGGGTGACTTGTCGCCGCTGCCGCTCGTTCGAAATAACGATCGACACTTGCTAAAAAGTTCTTTCCTTGCTGTTCTGCACTCATAATTTGTTCCTTTTGTTATCTAAAATTGGTCTCCTGTAATCAGTTATATCAACCCTAAAAACTTTGAAAACTCTTTACACTACTGTACCAAAAACTTTGTTAATTCTTTAGAAATAGCTGATAAGTATCTTGATTATTGCTGAGTTCATTTTCAACGAATACTACCCGATCTGGAGAAATTGCGCCGTTCGCATCAAGAAATCTCAAAATGCTCTTCCTCTTTTCGTTTTC
>JBGTEI010000364.1:0-2718 GCA_041747875.1 Pyrinomonadaceae bacterium
TTCAAAATGCCCGAGCTTCCACATCCGACGATCTTCAATATCCCGCGGTTACACAAGAATAAGGCGTCGTTGCTTCTTCAGGCGGATATTTTGGATGTTAAGCAGGTTCCTGACGATTTTGCACTTACAGAAACACAACGCGATTTTGTAGATTTTGTAAAAAATGGCGAGAAATTGATCGATCTTAGTGCGATTTCAGATCGATTGGATACACTTGAATACCCGTTGTATTTTCTCGATTATGAAACGGTAAATCCATCGATCCCGCAATTTAAAGGAATGTCGCCGCTTCAGCAGATCACATTTCAGCATTCGCTCCATGTTTTGGAAACGCCGGAAAGCGAAGTTAAACATCACGAATACTTGTCTGACGGAACCGGAATTCCGCCGAAAGAAATTGCCGCGCACCTTGCTTCTGTGATCGGAGAAATGGGAAGCATCCTCGTCTGGTACAAGGCTTTTGAAATGGGCAGAAATAGGGAAATGGGCGAGCTCTATCCTGAATATGCAGCGTTTTTTGAATCAGTGAATGAAAGGATCTTTGATCTCTACGAGATATTTTCTCAAAAGTTATATCGGGATCCGGCTCTGAAAAATAACTCATTAAAAAGTGTACTTCCGCTTTTGGTTCCGGAAATGTCATACGACGGAATGAATATTGGCAACGGAGGTCTCGCGATGTCGCTTTGGTTTGACGAAGTTTATCAAGGTCGGGACGAAGCAAAGCGACTCAAAATTATGGCTGATCTCAGAGAGTATTGCGCGCAGGATACGCTTGCAATGGTGGAGATATTACGGGTATTACGTGAACTTTGAGATTTTTTAAAGGTCCAACCTCCGATCACGAAATTAAATTCAAACCTCACTGTCCATCAGATCTGATACTAAATGATATCGCGGATCCTCGATCGAGGTTGCTATCACCTTCGCGAAATCAGGGTTGGCTTTTAAAAGAAGTGTTATACATTCCGGACTTAGGTGTGTAAGTTTTACATTCTTTTCGAGTCTCAAATATCGGTTTGCGATCCGTTTTACTGCTTCGATACCGGAATGGTCTGCAACCCGCGATTCCATAAAATCTATTTCAACACTCTCCGGATCGGTTTTTGCATCGTCAAATTTTGCAACAAACGCTTGCGAAGAACCAAAAAAGAGCGGGCCCCAAATTTCGTATACTTTTGTCCCGTTTGACTTGATCCGTTTGCGGGCCCGAATCATCGTTGCATTCTTCCACGCAAAAACGATCGCCGAGATGATCACGCCCGAAACGACCGCGATCGCCAGATCCTGCCAGACGGTGATCGCGGAAACCGCAATAAGTACGATAGCGTCCGACACCGGGATTTTGTTTATGACCCGAAAACTGCTCCATGCAAACGTCCCGATGACGACCATAAACATTACACCGACGAGCGCTGCGAGCGGAACCTGTTCGATCAAAGGTGCGCCAAAAAGTATAAAACAGAGAAGTGCGACGGCTGCGGTAATTCCGGAAAGTCTTCCGCGACCGCCCGATTCGACGTTGATCAGCGATTGCCCTATCATTGCGCAGCCGCCCATCCCGCCAAAAAGCCCGTTGAGCATATTTCCGCTGCCCTGAGCGATACATTCCCGGTTGCCGCTGCCGCGCGTTTCGGTGATCTCGTCGATCAAATTGAGCGTCATCAAAGACTCGATCAGTCCAACAGCCGCGAGGATAAGTGCAGTTGATAAGATCAAACCCCAATGTCCTTGGAGTGTGTAAAAGAGGAAGAAGATCTGAGCTTGAAAACTCGGAAGTGAACCCTCGAGTCCTTTGCCGCCGCCGTCGATAATAAATGAACCAACCGTATTGACATCGATCCCGCCAAAGATAGTGAGGCAGGTGATGATAACGATCGCTGTAAGCGCAGCGGGTATTTTCTTTGTCAGCTTTGGAAGTCCAAACATTATCGTCATCGTCAATGCGACAAGACCGATCATTATCCAGAGTTCTTTACCCTCAAGCCAACCCATGCCTGATGCGGTTTTTTGTTTGAAGAGTCCCAATTGAGAAAGAAAGATGACGATTGCCAGACCGTTTACAAAGCCCATCATCACTGGATGCGGAATTAATCTAACGAATTTTCCGAGCTCAAAAATTCCAGCCAGCATCTGAATTCCGCCAACGATCAAAAGCGCTATGAACAGCCACTGAAGTCCAAGATTTTCGACCGGGGTTTCGAGAGCGAGTCCGACCTCATTTCCTTTTTGGATCATATGAACCATGACGACTGCCATCGCGCCAGTCGCCCCCGAGATCATTCCGGGTCGTCCGCCAAATACTGACGTGACAATTCCCATCATAAATGCGCCGTATAGTCCGACAAGCGGATCGACACCTGCGACAAAAGAAAATGCGACCGCTTCCGGAACAAGCGCCAGCGCGACTGTAAGACCGGACAAAACGTCGTTTTTGGGGCTATGCGTGAAGTTGCGGATCAGTGTTTTCATCGGGTGTGTCGGTTTTATTGAGCTATCTTGAAATTCCAATGCGGGGCATTGAGACGAATCGATAACCCTATACTTGTATCTTGATAATCAACCCCTTTTGCAATGATCTTGGACGCTAGATAATTGCTCGGAAAAGATGAGTCTGTCCCTATGCTTAGACTTCGAATCTGAAATATAGATGAGACCTCTTTTCCGGTTTTAATGTTCCTTGTCAGGTCGGACAGTATCTTAAGACCTTTAGAGTCT